>NZ_JAMYRK010000056.1:0-41126 GCF_040321335.1 Mesorhizobium sp. M0437 | reverse complement strand
ACAGCCATCATGCGAAAGCTCATCATCCTCGCAAACGCACTACTCAGGGACAATCGGACCTGGACACCATCTCTCCCTTGACCAACACGGATACTCTAGGAAGCGATCGAATCCCTGACGCTGCTCAGCAGGGTCTTTGCCCCAAGCGAAATCAGCGAATGCTCGGAACCCAACGCCAGCAGCCGGTAGCCCATCGACACCACGCGACCGGCAATGGCCGGTTCCATCACATAGATCGCCGCATGCTTGCCGGCCTTGCGGGTGCGCTCGGCGATCGAGGCGACGGTCTCCATCATGCTCTCCAGCGTCGAACTGACGGTGGTCCCCTTCGACCAGGCGATCGAGAAATCCGACGGGCCGAGGAAGATCCCGTCGATACCCGGCGTGTCGAGAATGCCGTCGAGTGCATCAAGCGCGGCGCGCGTTTCGACCATGGCGAACGCCATGGTGCGCTGGTTGCTGTCGCGCAGCCAGTCGGCATAATCGCCCTTGCCATGGCGCGGAAAAGCATAGGTGGGACCCCAGGAGCGCTCGCCGAGCGGCGGGTATTTCATGGCGGCGGCAAACAGCTTTGCGTCCGCCACTGAATTCACCATCGGCGCAATCACAGCCTCGGCGCCGAAGTCGAGCGCGCGGCTGGCCATGTCGAAGCGGCCGACCGGGATGCGCACCAAAGCCGGCTTGTTGGCGGCCAGCACCGGCACAAGCCCGCGCAGCACGCTGTCCTCGTGATGGCCCCCATGCTGCATGTCGAGCGTAACCGCGTCGAACCCTTGCCTGGCCAGTATCTCGACCGTCAAGGCATCCGGCACGCCGGACCATGCGGTGAACAGCGTCTCGTCGACCGCAAGGCGTGACTTCAGGGACATTGGCGATTTCCTCTTTGCTTGCAGCAATTCAGCCGGAAATGACCGCAAAGGCAAAGAAAAACCGCGCGGTTAGGCCGGGCGGTCGATTGGTCCAGCATTCGATCGGTACCGGCTGAAAAATCAGGTGTTCTTGATCTGCTCGATCGCCTGCGCCATCAATTCATCCATGGTGCGGCGGATCTGATGGTCCGACTGGTCGATGCCCGCCGCATCGAAATCCTTGCGTATCTTGCGGAAAACGTCGTGATCGCCGGCTTCCTCGATGTCGCTGACGACTACTTCCCTGGCATAAGCGTCGGCATCGGTGCCGGATTTGCCGAGCTTTTCGGCAGCCCACAGGCCGAGCGCTCTGTTGCGGCGTGCCGCAGCCTTGAACCGAAGTTCCTCGTCGAATGCGAATTTGCGCTCAAAGCCCTCTTCGCGGTCTTTCATGCTGCTCATGGCATCCCTCCGTGAAATCCGATTCGTTGTGCCAATATGTGTTGCCGGAGCACAAACCAAAAGGGCGCGGGCCGGTCAATATGCTACATTGCTTGCTGCGCTGCGGCATTTCGGTGCCCGAAAGCGGTTGATTGAAAGGATTTGCCGATTGAGCAAACAGTGCGATTGGGATAGACACCGGCATTGAACCCCACCGTCGCCATCTTATTTTAGGCAGACGGACAGGAACTGGTCGCTTGCCGCCTGCCCGCAAATCCAGAGAAAAATCAGATGAAAAATCGCCGCCGCATTTATGAAGGCAAGGCCAAGATCCTTTATGAGGGACCGGAGCCTGGCACGCTGATCCAGTTCTTCAAGGACGACGCTACCGCTTTCAACAAGAAGAAGCATGAAATCGTCGATGGCAAAGGCGTGCTCAACAACCGCATTTCCGAGCACATCTTCAACCACCTCAACCGGATGGGCATTCCGACCCACTTCATCCGCCGGCTCAACATGCGCGAGCAGTTGATCAAGGAAGTCGAGATCATCCCGCTCGAAGTGGTGGTGCGCAACGTCGCCGCCGGCTCGCTGGCCAAGCGCCTGGGCATCGAGGAAGGCACCGTGCTGCCGCGCTCGATCATCGAATTCTATTACAAGGCCGATGCACTCGACGATCCGATGGTATCGGAAGAGCACATCACCGCCTTCGGCTGGGCGAGCCCACAGGAGATCGACGATGTCATGGCACTGGCCATTCGCGTCAACGACTTCCTTTCCGGCCTGTTCATGGGCGTCGGCATCCAGCTGGTCGATTTCAAAATCGAATGCGGCCGCCTGTTCGAAGGCGATATGATGCGCATCGTCGTTGCGGATGAGATCTCGCCGGATTCCTGCCGGCTGTGGGACGTGGCGACACAGGATAAGCTCGACAAGGATCGTTTCCGCCGTGACATGGGTGGGCTGGTCGAAGCCTATCAGGAAGTTGCCCGCCGCCTCGGCATCATGAACGAGAACGAGCCGCCGCGCCCGGCCGGACCGGTGCTCGTCGCATCGACCGACGGCGTCAAAGGCAAGCCACATTGATGGCTTGCCAGCTCAACAGGTGAACAGGAGCATGTCCAGCGTGATCAAGGCCCGCATTACCGTAACCCTCAAGAACGGCGTGCTCGACCCACAAGGCAAGGCAATCGAGCATGCGCTGTCCGGAATGGGTTTCGGCGGCGTCGGCCAGGTGCGGCAAGGCAAGGTTTTTGATATCGAGCTTGCCGAGGGCGATAAGGCCAAGGCCGAGGCGGATCTGAAAGCCATGTGCGACAAGCTTCTGGCGAATACGGTGATTGAGAATTATAGTGTGGCCATTACCTGAGGTTGTCCCGGAGGGTAGATGACCGAGATCGATGGAAGCCTGATTTTTGAAGTCCTCAAATCCATTCAGTCGCGGCTGGACAGGATGGATTTGACACTTGGCGAAGTAAAGTCCGAGTTGGGTTCGATCCGTGGTCATCTCATCGCCACCGAGGGCGATGTGAAGAACATTTACGGTGTGCTGGCGCGGCAGGACGATCGCCTTGGGCATAGCGAACGCCGCTTAGAGCGCGCCTAAAACGAGAGCCAGTTTGTACAGCCCGTGAATTCCTGCGGCCAAAAAGAGGCCCGCCACTACCACTGCCGATAACTTCCATCGTCGAGCCTGGGTTGGCCGCCTCACACCGCCGTATTTAGCATGAATGTCCAGTATTTCGGCATGCAGCCCCGAGTCAGTTGGCAAATCGTTATGGTTTCGACGGAGAGCTATCGCTCGAAAGCACAGAATATCCATCATAATAAGCATCCAAGACCCAAAACCAAGCCAGATGCTCATCACGTAAATGCGAATAAAATTAGTATTGTGACTCTGTAGGCATGCGTCAGCTATGCTCAATCGCCGCCCGAAAAATCTGCGGCCTGTTGAACTTAGCCAAAACCCGTCGTCGTTCATCGCCATTGCCAGCAAGATGAGAATGAACGCAGATGTCCCAAGCAGAAGCTTGAGATATCCGGCCCTGTTCGCAGCGTCTCGAACACAAACCACGGCAAGGCACGCCATGAGGCCCAGAAGCACCAGGCAGATCGTCAATGCATAGGAAATCTGCGCCATGATCAGATTGGCAAAAGACGAGGAGCACCGCCCGAGATCGACTTTCAGAGAAAGCGCTTTCGAAAACGCCGTCGCAAAGGTTGCGTCAGCTTGAGAAAAGAACGCATAGATAAATGCGGAAACAAGCAGGACAATCGCACCGGAGACCCCGGCGGCCCAGTGTCGGTCTTCGAATTTCAGTTCCCAGCCGCTCTTCAAATGCGTTCGCCCGGTTTGCCGTCGTTAAATAGCCCAAAAGCCTTAACTGCCGCTTGACCCGTGAATACGCCGCCGATACGCCAAACTTGGATATGCCTCGTGATTCAATTGGACACGCCATGAAATCAGCCGTCGTCCTGCTCCCCGGCCTCAATCGCGACCGCGACATGATCGCGGCGCTGACCAAGATTTCCGGCACGCCGCCGGTCACCGTCTGGCAGACCGACACCGACATTCCCGATGTCGACCTGATCGCCATTCCCGGCGGCTTTTCTTTTGGCGATTATCTGCGCTGCGGCGCCATTGCCGCGCGCATGCCAGTAATGCGGGCTGTGGCCGAAAAGGCGGCCAAGGGCGTCACGGTCATCGGCGTCTGCAACGGCTTCCAGATCCTGGTCGAGGCCGGCCTGCTGCCGGGCGCATTGATGCGCAATACCTCGCTGAAATTCGTCTGCCGTCAGGTGAAGCTGCAGATCGCCAACGCCAACACGATGTTCACCCGCCGCTATCAGCCGGGCCAGATCATCCGCGCGCCGGTGGCGCACCATGACGGCAATTATTTTGCCGATGCCGAAACGCTGGCCCGCCTCGAAGGCGAAGGCCAGGTGGTGTTCCGCTATGCCGTAGGCACAAATCCCAACGGCTCGATCAACGACATTGCCGGTATCGTCAACGGCCGCGGCAATGTGCTCGGCCTGATGCCGCATCCCGAGAACCTGATCGAAGCGGCGCATGGCGGCAGCGACGGCCGGGCGCTGTTCGAAAGCGCGCTGGGCATCGCCGCTTGATGCCTTCAATTTTCCTCCTGGAGCGACGGTCATGAAACTCTATTCGCGGCCGTTGTCGCCCTATTCGTCGATCGTGCGGGCGTTGGCCTACATCAAGAACGTGCCGCTCAAGCTCATTGTACCGCCGCCGGGGTTTCCCATCCCCGAGGCATTTCGTGCCATCTCGCCGCTCAACAGGATTCCGGTGCTGATCACCGGTTCCGGCGAAACGATCGTCGAATCGGTAGTCATTGCCGAATATCTGGAGGAGCGTTTCCCCGAGCCGGCGCTGCTGCCCAAGGATACGAAAGACCGGGCGTTGGTGCGCATGTTCGCCCGCATCACCGACCTCGACGTGCTCGCCCCGACCATGAAGCTGTTCGAACTCTATTTCGTGCCGCAGCGCAACGAGGCGGAGATCAAGGCACAGTTCGCCCAATTGCATCACGGGCTTGCGGCAATCGAGGCCCGCATGGCGCATGGCCCGTTCGCGCTCGGCGACGACATCTCCTTCGCCGATGCCTGGCTGACGCCGACCCGCTTCGTCTTCAACAATTTCAGGGCGACGATCGGCCGCCCCGATTTGCTTGACGCCTATCCGAAATTCGATGCCTACGAGCAGATTGCCTTGCAGCATCCGGCGCTGTCGCGCGTCTGGGGTGAGATGACAGACGGTCTGAAGGTGTTTCTGTCCGAACTCGAGATGGGCGCCGCTTGAACATGAGACCGACGACCACGCGCCTCGCCGTCGCTACTGCCGCCGGGCTTGTACTCGCCTCATGCCAGTCAGGCCCGAAGAGCACGCCGGCGCCGGCGGGCAAGAGCGCGTCACTGCTTGCCATGGAACAGGTGGCAATCGCTGCCCACAAATGCTGGATCGCCAGCAAGGACCCTGCCTTCAAATCTTACCAGATGGCCAACGAACTGAATTCGTTTGGCGGCACGCCCCGCTTCCTGCTGGTGCCGGCCAAGCATTATGGCGGAAAGCCGCTGCTGGTCGTGCAGGCGCAAGGCAATTCGAGCCGCGTCGACGTGTTCGGCCCATTGATGGCGGAACCGCTCGGCGCGCGCATTGGCTCGGACATTGCCCGCTGGCAGGCGGGTAATCCGGCCTGCGGCGCTGCTGCCTAGCCCAATGGGTCGCGTGCTGCAGATCATCGGTCTGGTCGTCGGCCTGGCCGGGCTCGTCCTGCAGCTCTGCATCACCGTCCCGGCATCAATGGAAGCCGGCCGCGGCTTTGCCGGCTCGCTGGTCTTCTATTTCAGCTTCTTCACCATCCTGACCAACATCGGCGCGGTGCTCGTCCTTGCCTCGTTGCTGTCGTCGACGGGTTATGCATGGTTTCCGGCCTTTGCCGCGCCACGGATGCGGGCGGGCGTAGCCGTCGCCATAACGCTGGTCCTCATCGTTTATGCAACGGTCCTGGCGCAGCTTTGGCAGCCGCAAGGGCTGTTCCTGCTCTGCGATGTGCTCCTGCACTATGTGACGCCGGTGTTGTTCGTGCTGTGGTGGCTTGTGGCAGGCGCCGACGGCTCGACGCGGTGGCGCGACATCTCCTGGTGGATGATCTATCCGATCGCCTATCTGGCCTACGCGCTGCTGCGGGCGCCGATTGCCGGTGAAGTGCCCTACCCGTTCCTCGATCTCGCCAAGAACGGCGCGACCAGCGTCGCCGTCTCGGCTCTGGCCATCACCGGGCTCTTTCTGATGCTGTGCATTGTGGCGGTGCTTGTGGACCACGGTGTCACGCGGATCAGGGCGGCGGGCGTCCGCTAACGCGCGATAGCGCCCCGTCGAACTCCTCAGTCCCAGAACGGCCTCAGACCTTCACGATGGGCATCGCAGCGTGAAATGCCGATATCCTTGAGCTGGGCGTCGGTCATCTCGAGCAGGACCAGCCGACTGCGGCGGCGATCCAGCAGGCTGTCGATCCATCGGACGAATGACGTGACCACTTGCACGAGCCCGCGAACATAGGATCTCCGGCCCGACGAGCGGCTTCCGGTCAATTCAACTGCCGCGTAGCGGATTGTCTCTATTGTACCCATTTTCTTTCTGCCAAGATTGCAATTGTGCCTTTTCGTACGGCCCGCTCCATATGTATTGACTCTCATTTCGGTGCAATGTAAAAAATTGTCACCATGACAACTTGGCTTCCAGACCTGACCGCCCGCACCGGCCCGCTCTATCAGCGGCTTGCTGATTCCATCGAGACGGACATCGACCGCGGCCTGATCGGTGCAGGGGCAAAGCTGCCGCCGCAGCGCGATCTGGCATACGACATCGGCACGACCGTCGGCACGGTTGGCAGGGCCTATCAATTGCTGCGCGAGCGGGGACTGGTCAGCGGCGAGGTCGGCCGCGGAACCTATGTTCTCGCTCAACAGTCGGAGAGCGCAAAGCCGGATTTCCTGGGGCCGGTCGAACAAGGCACGCGCTATATGGATGCGCCCGGCGACAAGCTGCGCTTCGATAGCACCGCCGCACCGGATGTCGGCCAGGGTGCCATCGTCGCCGATGTGTTGACACGCACGGCGCAAGACCATCCGCATGAGATTTCAAGCTATACTCGTGATTTCCCGGACCGCTGGTTCGAAGCCGGCAGGCGCTGGCTGTCGCGCAATTCCTATCGCCCGGCGACGGATGCAATCGTTCCCACGCTCGGCACCCACGTCGCCGTGATGGCAACCATTGCGGGGCTCACCGCCCCCGGCGACTATGTCGTCTTCGAGCACCTCACCTATTCGCAGATCTCGCGCAGTGCCGGCCTGATCGGTCGCCGGACCGCACTGGTGGCGACTGACGACGAGGGCATCGATCCCCAGGATTTCGAGCGCGTCTGCGCACAAAGGCACCCGAAGATGATGTTTTTGATGCCGACGGCCAAGAACCCGACGCTGACAACGCTGTCGGCATCGCGCCGCGAGGCAATCGCGCATGTCGCCCGTCAATATAACGTCGTCCTGATCGAGGACGATCTCTATGGCGGACTGACCGATGACCCAACGCCTTTAATGGCCGAATATGCTCCCGAACGGACCATCGTTGCCGGCGGCCTGTCGAAATCGGTTGCGGCGGGTGTTCGCGGCGGCTGGCTCGCTTGCCCGCCGGCCTATCGTCACCGCATCCGGGTTGCCCACAAGATGATGACGGGCGGCCTGCCCTTTCTGCTGGCGGAGGTGGGCAGCCGGCTGGTGCTGTCCGGTCAGGCCGCTGAGGTGCGCAAGCGCAGCATTGCCGAGATCGGTGCGCGCATCGCGATCGTGCGCGAGACACTCGACGGCTTCGATTTCAAGGCGCTGGATAACGTGCCATTCGTCTGGCTCACTTTGCCGGACCCATGGCTTTCCGGCACTTTCAAGCAGGCCTGCCTCGAACATGGCGTGCTCATCGACGACGAGGATGAGTTCAAGGCAGGGCGTTCCGAACAGGCCTTTCACGGCGTGCGGTTTGGCATCTCGCAGCCGCGACAGCGGGACGATATCGCGCACGGCGTCGCGGTGATCCGGCGGCTTCTGGACGAGGGCCGCGCCGGCTACGACAGCTTTTCCTGAACCGGCTTGAAACCGGCGGGTCGAGTGGCGATCTTTCGCTACTTGCGGTCAGCTGTTGCTTTCCATCGTTTTAGTCATCCAACGGGGTGTATCGGCTGCAACGCTTGCGATAAGACGGGACTCGATCCCAAGGACACAATTGCCGATCATGACCATTTCCAATTCCGTGCCGATCACTCCTGAACTCATTGCCGCGCACGGGCTGAAGCCCGACGAGTACCAGCGCATCCTCGACCTGGTCGGGCGCGAACCGAGCTTTACCGAACTTGGTATTTTTTCCGCGATGTGGAACGAGCATTGTTCCTACAAATCCTCGAAGAAGTGGCTGCGCACGCTGCCGACCACCGGGCCGCAAGTCATCCAGGGCCCGGGCGAGAATGCCGGCGTGGTCGACATCGGCGACGGCGACTGCGTCGTCTTCAAGATGGAGAGCCATAACCACCCCTCCTATATCGAGCCATATCAGGGAGCGGCGACCGGCGTCGGCGGCATCCTGCGCGATGTCTTCACCATGGGCGCGCGGCCGATCGCGGCGATGAACGCGCTGCGTTTCGGCGCGCCGGACCATCCCAAAACCAGGCATCTCGTTGCCGGCGTCGTTTCCGGCGTCGGTGGTTATGGAAATTCCTTCGGCGTGCCGACGGTCGGCGGCGAGGTCAATTTCGACGCCCGCTACAATGGCAACATCCTGGTCAATGCGTTTGCCGCGGGGCTTGCCAAGACTGATGCAATCTTTCTGTCCGAGGCCAAGGGCGTCGGCCTGCCGGTCGTCTATCTCGGCGCCAAGACCGGGCGCGACGGCGTCGGCGGCGCCACCATGGCCTCGGCCGAGTTCGACGACAAGATCGACGAGAAGCGGCCCACCGTGCAGGTTGGCGATCCGTTCACCGAAAAATGCCTGCTCGAAGCCTGCCTCGAACTGATGGCGTCCGGCGCCGTTATCGCCATCCAGGACATGGGTGCCGCCGGCCTCACCTGCTCGGCAGTCGAAATGGGCGCCAAGGGCGACCTCGGCATCGAGCTCGATCTCGACAAGGTGCCGGTGCGTGAAGAGCGCATGAGCGCCTATGAGATGATGCTTTCGGAGAGCCAAGAGCGCATGCTAATGGTGCTGCGCCCCGAAAAGGAAAAACAGGCCGAGGCGATCTTCCACAAATGGGGCCTCGACTTTGCCATCGTCGGCAAGACCACCGACGATCTGCGCTTTCGCGTGCTGCATCAGGGCGACGAGGTTGCCAATCTGCCGATCAAGGATCTCGGCGACCAGGCGCCGGAATATGACCGTCCCTGGGTCGAGCCGAAGAAGCCGGCGCCGCTGGCCGGCGATGCACCGCAAGCCGACGTGGCCGAGGCACTGCTCAAGCTGCTGGGCGGACCAGACCTGTCCTCGCGCCGCTGGGTGTGGGAGCAGTACGACACGCTGATCCAAGGTAATTCGCTGCAGCTTCCCGGCGGCGACGCCGGTGTCGTGCGCGTCGACGGCCACCCGACCAAGGCGCTCGCCTTCTCCTCCGACGTGACGCCGCGCTATTGCGAAGCCGACCCTTACGAGGGCGGCAAGCAGGCGGTTGCCGAATGCTGGCGCAATCTTACCGCCACCGGTGCTCTGCCGCTCGCGGCCACCGACAACCTCAATTTCGGTAATCCGGAACGGCCGGAGATCATGGGTCAGTTGGTCGGCGCGGTGAAAGGTATTGGCGATGCCTGCAGGGCGCTTGGCTTCCCGATCGTCTCCGGCAACGTCTCCCTCTACAATGAGACCAACGGCCAAGGCATCCTGCCGACACCGACCATTGGCGGCGTCGGTGTGATTGCCGACTGGTCGAAAATGGTGCGCATCGGCTTTGCCGCCGAAGGCCAGATGATCGTGCTGGTCGGCGCGCCGACGATATGGGGCTCGCATCTTGGCCAGTCGGTCTATATGCGCGACATCTTTGGCCGCGCCGACGGCCCGCCGCCGCCGGTCGATCTCGGCCACGAGAAGCGGGTCGGCGACCATGTGCGGGCACTGATCGGCTCCGGTGTCGTTACCGCGGCGCATGACGTTTCCGATGGCGGCATCGCGGTGGCGCTGGCCGAGATGGCGATGGCCTCCGGCATCGGCGCGACCATCCCCGGCCTGATCGGCACAGATCCAATCCCGGTCTGGTTCGGCGAGGACCAGGGCCGCTATCTCTTGACGCTGTCGATCGACCCGCAGAGCGAGCAATGGGACGCCATTCGCGAACAGCAAAACAAGCTCGGCGTTTTTGCGCCGTGGATCGGCTCGACCGGCGGCAGCGAACTGAAGCTGGGCGAGGCGCGTGCGATACCGGTCAGCGAATTGACCGACGCCCACGAATCCTGGTTCCCTCGCTTCATGGCAAATGAGGTCGTGGACCCGTGATGTGATCGAGAGGGCCGTTTCGCTGTGGTTCATCCGCCATTTCGACCATATCTATGAGATCACGACCTGAACAAGGAATCCTCACATGGCAATGGACGCCCACGACATCGAACGGCTGATCAAGGAAGGCATTCCGGACGCCAAGGTGACGATTCGCGACCTGGCCGGCGACGGCGACCATTATGCGGCTGAGGTTGTGGCCGAAAGCTTTCGCGGGAAAAGCCGGGTCCAGCAGCACCAGATGGTCTATGACGCGCTGAAGGGCAATATGGGCGGCGTGTTGCACGCGCTTGCCCTGCAGACCAGCGTGCCGGACTGAGCTCTCTTGCAGTTACCGGCTCGCAAGCTTCTTACCGGTCACGGCGATGATCGGCCCGACCGGATAGCTTCCACCCACAATCATCCGCTCGCCGTTCGACAGCGCCGAAACGACCCCGTCGAAGAAAAGCGCGTTGGGACAATTGAGCGCATCTCGAAACAGTCGCGCGAAGCTGCCGAGGCTGACCTCAGAGCGCGAGATCGCCAGCACGACAGTGTTTTCGTCACGCACGCCGATGCCATTGCGGATATAGCGCGATGTGCCGTTTTGCTCGAAGCGGGGATGAAGCCGGCCGTCGATCACCAGCATCGGGCCGGATTGCGTGGCAAACATCACGTCCAGTCTGGTCGCAGCATAGGCGCTTGTCTCCATGACCGCCGCCTTGCCGTCCTTCCGGACCAGGAAGACGCCATTCGGTTTCAGGAAGAAATTCCCTTCGCTGTCGGCGACGTTGATCGGCGCCTTCTCCCGGCCGTCTTCGACGAGAAGGCCGACCGGAGTCAGGTCTTGGTGATACATGCCGGCGTTCATGGCGAGCAGCACCGGCCGGCCATGATCCGCCATCGCCTTGTCGAATTTGTCCAGTGAACCGAAAGCCTTGCCGTCAAGGCCTGCGTGGAACACACCGATGTCATAGTGGCGCAGATCGATTTCGCAGACGACATAGGCGACCGCCTCGAAGCTCGCGTCGCGGCACGGCGCCGGTAATTCACCGCCGACGACGAGAGATGGCTGTCTCGGCGACCTGGCCCACCAGATCAAGGACAGTGCGGCGAACAGAACGGCGAGGAGGAACCCGGCGAGATATCGTCTTTTCATCGCGCCTCGGGAAAGATGGTGGCCAACGCTCTTGGCCCAAGATCAGACGTTCCTTTGCGCCATTTGCATGGCAAGGCGGCAAACATCTTGTTTCGCGCAACCCATGGGTTTATTTGAAGGGTAATGTTCGAGCCTGACTCCCACAGGCATGAAAGGGTATTCCATGAGCGGCATCAACGACTACATCGACAATGAAGTGAAGGGCAACGACGTCGTTCTCTTCATGAAGGGCACGCCCGGCTTCCCGCAATGCGGATTTTCCGGCCAGGTCGTGCAGATCCTCGACTATATCGGCGCCGACTATAAGGGCGTCGACGTGCTGACGTCGGCCGAACTGCGGCAAGGCATCAAGGACTATTCCAACTGGCCGACCATCCCGCAGCTCTACGTCAAGGGCGAGTTCGTCGGCGGCTGCGACATCATCCGCGAGATGTTCCAGGCGGGCGAATTGCAGACCTTCCTCGTCGAAAAGGGCGTCAGCGTCAAAGGCGCCGCCTGACTTCTGTTTCTGCGTATGACCTTCCGCCTGCGATTTTCGGGGGTCATGCGCTAAGCGCCGGGGCAGCCCCCACCTTGGCAAAAAGTTCTGCCCGCTATCGGGCAATCAACGAATGGATGCGTCGGCCAGCCGGCGCATTTTCGTTTGAGGATCGGACTGGCCTTGGATCAGCAAGCACAAGCGCAGCAAAAGGCAAGCACCTTGCCCATTCCGCGCTGGGAATTCATTGCGCTGTGCGCGGCGCTGATGGCGCTCAATTCGCTGGCAATCGACATTATTTTGCCGGCGCTGCAGCAGATCGGCGCTTCGCTTGGCATCGAAAATGAAAACCACCGGCAATATGTTGTCACCGCCTATATCCTTGGCTTTGGCGGCGGACAGCTGTTCTTCGGGCCGATCTCGGACCGCTTCGGGCGCCGCGCGCCGCTTGTCGCAGGGCTGGTGATCTACGTCCTGGCGGCCGGCGCTGCGGCAATCGCCCCGTCATTCGCCACGCTTCTGCTATGCCGGGCGGTGCAAGGCATCGGCGCGGCGGCGACGCGCGTCATTGCCGTCTCGATCGTGCGCGATACGTTCGACGGAAGGCGCATGGCCGAAGTCATGTCCTTGATCTTCATGGTGTTCATGGCCATTCCGGTGGTGGCGCCCGGTATCGGCCAGTTCATCATGCTGTTTGCGACCTGGCATGTGATCTTCGTCACCATGGCAGCCGGCGCGCTGATCGTGTCCGCCTGGTCGCTGCTGCGCCTGCCCGAGACACTACACCCCGAATATCGCCGGCCGCTGACGCTGTCCTCCATCATCGGCGGCTTCCGCATCGTTCTCACCAACCGCATCGCGCTCTGCTATGCCTTCGCCAGCACCTTCATCTTCGGCGCCATGTTCGGCTTCATCGCCTCGGCCCAGCAGATCTATGTCAGCGTGTTCAATGTCGGCGAGATGTTCCCCGTCATCTTCGCGGGGGTTGCCGGCGTACTTGCTTTTTCGAACTACCTCAACTCGCGCCTCGTCGGCCGCATCGGCATGCGCCGTCTGTCGCAAAGCGCGTTGCTGCTGTTTCTGGCCATCAGCCTTGCCTGGCTGGTCGTTTCCATCGAAATAAAGATGCCGCTCTGGCTCTTCATTACCTTCTTTGCCTGCGCCATGGTCCCGTTCGGCGCGCTCGGCGCGAACTTCAACGCGCTCGCCATGGAGCCGCTGGGGCACCTGGCCGGCACTGCGTCGTCGATCCTTGGGTTCATGCAGACATTTCTTGGCGGCATTCTCGGTACGCTGATCGGCCAAGCCTTCAACGGCACGGTGACGCCGCTGGCCGCCGGGTTCTGCAGCGTGTCGGTGGCGGCGCTGCTGATGATCCTGCTGGCCGAGCGCGGCAGACTGTTCCAGCCGCATAACCCGCCGGTTTAATGCACATTGCGCGTGCGCCTAGGATGCACCCTCACTGACCGCGGTGAAGCGGGGGAACAGCGTACGTCCTGCGATTGCTCCACCCATACTGTCCGAAACGGGCAGTGGAAGAGCCTTGTCGAGCGCCTCGAGGACGGAAGCCACGAAGGCCCGATTGAGCGGACCATCGTCCCCTAGATGGGAGTAAGTGGCGCGCGGCTTGCCGATAAGCGTGCCGTTTCGGCGAATTGAGAACTGCAGCGTCAGGGTCATGCCCGCGGTTCCGGGCGGCGGCTTCCAACAGGCGAAGATCGCGGAGAACATCTCGTCTATGGTGTCGACGGAGTCGGGACTGCGACATGCGCGTTCCCCAGCGCTTGCTTCATTGACACCGGCAACCAAGGCAAGGGCAAAGGCGGTTGCAACAATTGCGGACCGAGGTTTCATTCGAGGTCTCCGGTTTCGCACAGGATTGGACAACTTTGGCAGCGAAGAGTTATTCCGCCCAGAGCTCGCGGCGCAGCTCCCGCCAGCTCTCCCGGTCCGGCGCGACCAGCAGGCCACCTCCGACATGCGACGGCAGATAGGCGCTGCCGTCGAAGCGCGCGGCATGGCCGCCCGCCTCCGCATGGATCAGCACGCCAGGCAGGTGATCCCAGGGCATCAGCTTGTTGTAGACGACGAAATGGCCGTGGCCGCTGGCCAGCAGGCGGTATTCGTGGGCGGCGCAGCGATAATTGAACTGCGATAGCGACTTGGTCTGGTTGCGCGCCAAACGTGAGCGGTCCGGCTCGGGCACGTAGTGCCATGAGACCGCACCGGTCATTTCCGACATCGGCGCCGGTTTGGCGACATGGACCTTTTCCAGATTGCCATGGGCATGGCGGATATGGCTGCCGGCGCCACTAACGCCGATCAGCCAATCCTTGCCGACGGGATCGTGGATGATGCCGGCGACCGTCTCGCCCTTGATCACGACGCCAAGCATGACGCCGAAAAGCGGCACGCCGGAGGCGAAGTTGAAGGTGCCGTCGACCGGGTCGATGACGAAGGCGAGTTCGGCATCGCCGAGACCGTCGAGCAGCGTCGGGTCGTCTGAGCAGGCCTCCTCGCCGACGATCATTGCGTGGGGATAACGCTGGCGCAGCCTGGCGGTGATGAGCCGTTCGGCATTGACGTCGGCCTCGGTGACGAGATCGGCGGCCGAGGTCTTGCGACGGACGTCGCCCTCGCTCAACCGGCGAAAGCGCGGCATGATCTCGGCGACGGCGGCTTCCGACAGAAGGTCGGCAAGCCAGTCGATCGCGCTATCGTCAAATGTCATCGGGACGCCTGGTGGTGAGGGTTTCGTTGAGGGCGGCGAAATCGAACAGTTTCCTGTCGAGCAGATGCGAACGCCGCACATTGGTCATGGCGCGGATCATCGTGTCCTTGCGGCCGGGCATGCGCTTCTCGATGTCGTCGAGCATCGCCTTCATGGCGTTGCGCTGCAGGCCTTCCTGGCTACCGCACAGATCACACGGAATGATCGGGAATTTCATGGCGCCGGCGAATTTCTCGAGATCGGCTTCCGCACAATAGGCGAGCGGCCGCAGCACCATGACATCGCCTTCGTCGTTGAGCAGCTTCGGCGGCATGGCGGCGAGGCGTCCGCCATGGAACAGGTTCATGAAAAAGGTTTCCAGTATGTCCTCGCGGTGATGACCGAGCACCAGCGCCGAGCAGCCCTCCTCGCGGGCAATGCGATAGAGATGGCCGCGCCGCAGCCGCGAGCACAGCGAGCAATAGGTGCTGCCCTCGGCCAGCTTGTCGGTGACCACCGAATAGCTGTCCTGATATTCGATGCGATGCGGAATGGCATAGCTGTCGAGATAATCGGGCAATATGTGCTTGGGAAAGTTCGGCTGGCCCTGGTCGAGATTGCAGGCCAACAGCTCGACCGGCAGCAGCCCGCGCCATTTGAGATCAAGCAGCACGGCGAGCAGGCCGTAGGAATCCTTGCCGCCCGACAGAGCGACCAGCCAACGGTCGCCGGGCCTCACCATGGCGAAATCGTCGATCGCCTGGCGGGCAAGCCGCAACAGCCGCTTGCGCAGCTTATTGAACTCGACGGAGGACGGCACATCGGCAAACAGCGGATGAAAGCCGCCTTCGGTATCGGCGACCGGTTCGAGTGTTTCGGCGTCTGGCAGCATATTCATGGCGCGTCGGCCCCAAGATCCTGTTGCCGCCCGCAGTAGCGCATCGGACCGAAAACCGAAATCGATTTCGGAATCACGCCGCGGAAAAGGAAACGAAAAAAGAAAAGGCCGCCTCGACGGGCGGCCTTCGATTGTATCGCGACGAACGCGCCGATCAGCGCGAATAGAATTCGACGACCAGGTTCGGTTCCATCTGCACGGCAAACGGAACGTCCGCCAGGCCGGGGATGCGCGTGAATGCCGCGGTCATCTTATTGTGATCGGCCTCGATGTAATCGGGCACGTCGCGCTCGGCCAGCCCCACCGATTCCAGCACGATGACCAGCTGCTTCGACTTCTCGCGCACTTCGATGACGTCGCCTGGCTTGCAGCGGTACGAGCCGATGTTGACGCGCTTGCCGTTGACGTTGACGTGGCCGTGATTGACGAACTGGCGCGCCGCAAAGATGGTCGGCACGAACTTGGCGCGGTAGACGACCGCGTCGAGGCGCGATTCGAGCAGGCCGATCAGGTTCTCCGAGGTGTCGCCCTTGCGGCGGTCCGCCTCTTCATAGACCTTGCGGAACTGCTTTTCCGAAACGTCGCCATAGTGGCCCTTCAGCTTCTGCTTGGCGCGCAGCTGCAGGCCGAAATCGGAAAGCTTGCCCTTGCGGCGCTGGCCATGCTGGCCGGGGCCGTATTCACGCTTGTTGACCGGGGACTTCGGGCGGCCCCAGATGTTTTCGCCAAGACGGCGGTCGATCTTGTACTTCGCGGATTCGCGCTTGCTCATCGCATTCCCTTTCAAAACAACACACCCGGAACCTCATGGTCCGGGTGAAGGAAACGCGCCCTCCTCTGGCCTCCGTTTTCGAGACCTGACAGGGTTTTCCACGCAACGCGACGGAAAACCCACGGGACACGTCATTTCAAGCAAGACATAAGGAAAGTAAAACCGGCTTCCCAAACGTCTTGCACACATAAAGAAAACCACCGGGCATTGCGGCCCGGTGTTGGTGGGCTGGTTAAACGGAGATTTAACCGCTGTCAAGCTTCCGGCTGGCGCGAATCGCCGAACCGGATAGTGTTACGGTTGTAGAACGTGCCGGATGTGGCGGGAGGTTGCGCCAGCGGCATCAGGAAGGGACTGAAGTCAGAGGAGCTGGAATTCGCATGAAGAAGTTCTTCCTTACGTTGGTAGGAGCCGCGGTGATGGCCGGCACGATGGCGGTCGCGCCCGAGCCGGCGCAGGCCCGGCATTGGCATGGGCACAGGCATCACCAGGTCTGCCGCATCGTGGTCAAGAAGAAGGTGGTGTGGCGCCACGGTCATCGCAAGGTGATCCGCTACAAAGTGCGGCGCTGCGGGTGGGGCTGGAACTGGTAATTTTCGTCCTCGCCCGTTGAGACTTCATGGCCCGCGGCTCAGCCGCGGGCCTTTTATTGACCGGCATCCGCCGTCAGAATGGCCAGTCGATCAGTGTTTCGACTTCTTTTCCGGCAGGCCCTTGCGCTTGGTCTCGGCGAATTCCTCGAGCTGTTTTTCGCTCATGGATTTATACATTCCCTTCGACGCGCCTTTGAGCGCGCCCTTCTTGGTCTCGCCGCGCTTGGCTGACAATGCCGCGCCGGCCGCTTTCTGCTGGGCTTTTGAGGTGGCTGGCATGATGGTTTCTCCCGTTTCCAATGAGAGGAAAACGCATTGTCCGGTGTGATGTTCCCAAAGCGAAAATTGCCTGCGATCAGGATATCGCCAGGCCAAATCCCTGCATCAGCCGGCGCGTCGGAAAATCGGCGCTGTTCGAGGTGAAGAATGCAAGGTCGGCGCCTTCCGGCAGTGCCTCTCTGCGATAGCGGGCCTCGGTATCGGCAAGCAGCGACAGCGCCCGGCGTGCGATCGCCTCGGCCGGGGCGAGCCCGTCGACCGGCCACGGTGCTGTCTTGCGCATGCGGTTGGCCAAAAACGGATAATGGGTGCAGGCAAGCACGACGATGTCGGTGCGCAGCCCGTCATGCTCGACGAAGCACGGCGCGATCTCGGCGCGCACGGCGTCCTCGTCGACAAAGCCATCGCGCATATAGGCTTCGGCCAATCCCGCCAGCCTGTCGCTGCCGACCAGGCGGACATGGCATTTCTGCGCCCATTTGCTGATCAGGTCGCGCGTGTACTGGCGCTTGACGGTGCCGGGCGTAGCCAGCACCGAAACCAGGCCTGAGCGCGTGCGTTCCGCCGCCGGCTTGATGGCCGGCACGGTGCCGACGAAAGGGTGGCCGGGAAACCTCTCGCGCAAGGCATCGATGACCAGTGTCGAGGCGGTGTTGCAGGCGATGACCGAGATAGCCGGCGAAAACCGGTCGAGCAGCCTGGCGAACAACTCCAGGATATGTGTTCTCAGCGCCGGCTCCTCCCAGCCGCCGAAGGGGAACGCCGCGTCGTCGGCGACATAGATGAAGCGGCGATCAGGCATCAAGACACGCGCCTCACGCAGCACGGTGAGGCCGCCAATGCCGGAATCGAACATCAGGATCGGACGGGCGCTCGATGGATCGGTCATTGTCATTGAGTCACTAAGGGCTGGGAATCACAAACGAGATCACGAGGGAGGCCCGGCCGATGCTTTCTGCTTCGGCCAATGATGCTTTATCCCGGCCGCTTCTATGTGGAACCATCATGGCCTTGATGCGGCGAGCCGGTCACACAAGGCCGCGCTTGCCGAAGCCGCCGGGCCGCGGCCGGCCGTTCGCCGGAGATGCAGGTTGAGATGCAGCGTGGTTCGACGGCACCGGCGCGGCCCGCGTGGCGTAGGCTGGAGCCAGGGCCGTCGCGCCGGCGGCTGACGCTGAATGGAGCGCGGCGGCGCCGCGCAGCGGCCCGGGCGGGTCGAAATCGTCGAAACTCAGGGATGACGCCATATCCGCAGAGCCACCGCCCGCCGGCTTGCCCGCCAAGATGACGGCCCACAGCCCGACAAGAGCCAATCCCAGCAGGTTAAGGCCGGAATGCGAATCTTCGCCGTCGAATTTTACGACAAGAACAGTGCCGGCCTGCAGGATCGCGAACAGCGTCGAGAACACGATATACGACCAAAGGATCCAACCCGACCCTTGCGCGTCGCGGCTTCGACGCCAGGCGAAATTCGCGCGGAACAGAACAATCACCAGCGAGGTAACGAGAACAGCCGCGGCCAGCCCTTCCCTGGAAGGTCCGGGCTTCGAATTGGCCAAACCCTCGATGCCGATGGTCAGCACGACGCACAGCACAAAGGTCACGATTTCCGCAACCAGCAAGGCCGCAGAATAGAAGAAAAAGCGAAGACGCCCGATATTTGAATTGAACATCCGAGGACCCATCGTTCGCCGGACAATGGATCATATCGAATAACATTCGGTTACTGGTGAGGTGGCGGGATTCGAAGCTTAGGGCCGTTGACAAAGTCGGCTTTGTTCACTGAAGCCCAAATGCTACCCGCTTCAAAACGTCGTTCACCTGAAGCCTAAAATCGACGGTGTAGAAGGTCGATTGAACGACTGCGCCTTCTTTGATCTCTAAAATGCTGTCTCGACTGAATGTGCATCCCGTTGCGTCCAGAAGGCTTGATACCGCAGCTATCGCACCGACGGTTTTTTCATCTAGGCGATAGAGTGCCGGATATATCGGGGCGCACTTGTTCCCAGCATTCTCAACTAAGCGCCATTCCGTGTCGAAGAAATACGTCGCACGTGCCTTCGCATCAGATCGCGTGCCACCATGCTCATCGCCCCATCTTGAATGCAAACCGTTGGCCCAGTCGTCTATTGAAATCAGGTTCGAGGTATTTGACTCGACTCCGTATACTATCGAGTAGACGTGGCTGCCGGTTAGCGGCGACGTCAACGCAAACCTATATCTGAATATCAGGTTCTGCTCTTTCTCTTCGTGAGATATTGAGATGGTCTGCAAATATGCAGAGCGAGCCTCCAGTGAAAGTGACATGTCCTTGCGGTTGTTGAGCGCTCGTTTCTTTTCCGAACGCTCCCAATCGGGATAGCGTGACCTGATAACTTCCTCCAGTTCTTGTCTAGGCATTCCGACGCGGAGCACGGAATTGGGTAACAATCTTTCAATGGCTTGCTGTGCGGGAAGTGTGCTCGATGGCTTTTCAAATTCCGACGCCGCAGACATTTCAGATAACAGACAGAATAAGACAAACGCGGGCAAGATAGCTCTGGGCACGATCTCTCTCACTGATTAAGGGCGTCGCCAGCAGAAGAAGCACACCCGCCTTGGCAGTCAATGGCAATTGCTTTTTATGCGCTCCCGTTGGGAACAAACACCTAGTCTTTGTCTGTCGCCTTACCAGCGCGCCGGGCCGCCGCCGGGAGCCGCCTTGGATCGTCGCCGGGCGATCCGTCGCCGCGCGGCATGGCCGGCGAGAACCTGTCCAGCGATGATATTATGCCGCGCAGCACCTTGAGCTCCGGCTCGGCAAAGCCGGGGCGGGTCAGCACAGCGCGCAAATTGTCGACCATCTTCGGCTTCTTCGCTGCCGGGCGGAAATAGCCGCGCGCCTCCAGTGCACCTTCCAGATACGCAAACAGGCCGTGCAATTCTTCCTTGGCAGCCGGCGGCATTTCGGGGCCGGAGAAGTTGGTCCTGGTCTCGTCTTCCAGGCCGGACTTCATCCATTCATAGGACATCAGCAGGGCCGCCTGGGCAATGTTGAGCGAGGAGAAGGCTGGATCGACGGGGAAGGTGACGATCTCGTCGGCAAGGCCGACCTCGTCATTATAGAGGCCGAAGCGCTCGCGGCCGAACAGGATGCCGGTGCGCTGGCCGGCCCGCTGCCGCGCGCGCATTGCCCTGCCCGCCTCGACCGGACCGCGCACCGGCTTGAAATTGTCGCGCGCGCGCGCCGTGGTGGCGAAGACGAAGTTCAAATCGGCAACCGCCGAAGCGAGGTCATCGAACACCTTGACGGCATCGATGACGTGGTCGGCGCGGCTTGCGGCGGCACGCGCCTTCTCGCTCGGCCAGCCGTCGCGCGGATTGACGAGCCGCAGCTCGGAAAGGCCGAAATTGGCCATGGCGCGCGCAACCATGCCGATATTCTCGCCGAGCTGCGGCTCGACCAGGATGATCGCCGGACCGGACGCTGGAGTTCCGGAGGCAAGAGGGGTGGCGGGATCCTGGGTAGCGGCCATGGTTGTCAGTGAACTGCTGTTTGCGGCATTTCGCAGTCCCCTGCCACATTTGGCGGCGAAAATGAAGCTTTCGCAAGGAATGCCGGCACTACGGCGCGGTTCGCCGTTTGCGCGGCCAAAAAGCCTTTGATATACGGGCCGCATCCCAGGGCCGGCAGCCGTGCGGGCAAGGCCGTTCCGTTCCCCAAAAGCGAGGCATTCTTTCCATGGCGAAGATCAAGGTGGCGAACCCGGTCGTCGAACTCGACGGCGACGAGATGACCCGCATCATCTGGCAGTTCATCAAGGACAAGCTGATCCACCCTTATCTCGACCTCAAGCTCGAATATTACGACCTCGGCATCGAGCACCGCGACGCCACCAACGACCAGGTGACCATCGATTCGGCCAATGCCATCAAGAAATACGGCGTCGGCGTGAAATGCGCGACGATCACGCCCGACGAGCAGCGCGTCGAGGAATTCAAGCTGAAGAAGATGTGGAAGTCGCCGAACGGCACCATCCGCAACATCCTCGGCGGCACCATCTTTCGCGAGCCGATCATCATGAAGAACGTGCCGCGGCTGGTGCCCGGCTGGACCAAGCCGATCATCGTCGGCCGCCACGCCTTCGGCGACCAGTACCGCGCCACCGACTTCCGCTTCCCCGGCAAGGGCAAGCTGACGATCAAATTCGTCGGCGAGGACGGCCAGGTGATCGAGCACGACGTCTTCGACGCACCCGGCGCCGGCGTCGCCATGGCCATGTACAATCTCGACGAATCGATCCGCGAATTCGCCCGCGCCTCCCTGAACTACGGCCTGCTGCGTAATTACCCCGTCTACCTCTCGACCAAGAACACCATCCTCAAAGCCTATGACGGCCGCTTCAAGGACATCTTCCAGGAGGTCTACGAGGCGGAGTTCGAAACAGAATTCAAAGCTAAGAAGCTCTGGTACGAGCACCGGCTGATCGACGACATGGTGGCCTCGAGCCTGAAATGGTCGGGTGGCTATGTCTGGGCCTGCAAGAATTATGACGGCGACGTGCAGTCCGACACGGTGGCGCAAGGCTTCGGCTCGCTCGGCCTGATGACCTCGGTGCTGATGACGCCGGACGGCAAGACCGTCGAGGCGGAAGCCGCGCACGGCACCGTCACCCGCCACTATCGCCAGCACCAGAAGGGCGAGGAGACCTCGACCAATTCGATCGCCTCGATCTTTGCCTGGACGCGCGGCCTCGCGCACCGCGCCAAGCTCGACGACAATGCCGAACTGAGGCGCTTTGCCGAGACGCTGGAAAGGGTCTGCATCCAGACGGTCGAGTCCGGCTTCATGACCAAGGACCTGTCGCTGCTGATCGGCCCCGACCAGCCATGGCTTTCGACCACTGGCTTCCTCGATAAGATCGACGAGAATTTGCAGAAAGCGATGGCCTGAGCCCAACCGGCATGGGCAAGCCCGTCGTCTACGGCGCGGATTACAGCGTCTATGTGCGCATCGTGCGGCTGGTGCTGGAGGAAAAGGGCGTCGGCTACGAGCTCGTGCCCGTCGACATCTTTGCCGCGGACGGCATTCCCGGCTGGTATTTCGAGCACCAGCCGTTCGGCCGCATCCCGGCCTTCGAACATGACGGCTTTCGCCTCTACGAGACCGGCGCGATTGCCCGTTATGTCGACGAAGCCTTTGGCGGCCCGGCGCTGCAACCGGTCGAAGCCCGGCCTCGAGCACGCATGAACCAGATCACCGGCCTGCTCGACGCCTATGCCTACAGGACCATGGTCTGGGATGTCGCGGTCGAGCGGCTGGAAACAACGCCGCCCGACGAAGCCGTGATCGCCAACGGGTTGCGGCAGGCAAGAACGGCATTGCAGGCGCTCTCCTCGCTGAAAGCTGAAGGGCCTTGGCTGTTGGGAACGGACCTGACGCTGGCCGACCTGCACGCCGCACCGATCATCGGCTATTTCGTCAAGGTCGCCGAGGGACAAGCCCTGCTGGCCGAGTTTGCCGAGATCCAGAATTGGTGGACCCGCATTGCGGCGCGTGCGAGCGTTGCCGGCAGGCTGACTTAACTCTCGAGCGCATTCATGGCCAAGCTCTCTCACCAGGACGCACTGACGGTGGCCAGAATAGTCAGAGTCAACCACGCCGGCGAGTACGGCGCGATCAGAATCTATTCGGCACAGATTCTTGTCGCGAAGCGTTTCTGGCCGGACTGCGTGCCGTCTTTGTCGGAGATGCTTGGGCACGAGCGCACCCATTGCGCGTGTTTCCATGCAGCCATGCCACTGCGAAATTCCCGACCGTGTCGCGTGATGCAATTCTGGAGCTGGGGCGGCTGGCTGCTGGGTTTCCTCACTGCCCTGCTCGGCCCGCAAGGCGTCTGGGCCTGCACCGCAGCTGTCGAAGCGGCGGTGCACCGCCATCTCGATGATCAGCTGTTCTTTCTCACCGGACGCGATCACGAGTTGCACGGCATCATCCTGTCCATCCGCGAAGAAGAGCTTGCCCATCTCCGTCACGCCGAAGAGCAGCTGACCTCGCCTGGACCGTTGCTGAACCGCCTGCGCGCAGCGATCTCCGTTACCACCGACTGCCTGATTTGGCTGTCGACCTGGGGGGACTCGACGCGAATGACGCGTGCCCTGAAGGCATCAAGGCATCTCTGATGAGCGCTATGCCGTTCTAGCGCCGCCTCTTTGGGGCCACTGCCCTGCGCCATCGGGCCGCCGCCCGGCCCTAACGCCATACCGTGATCTGGACACCTGGCTCAGGCGAAGCAGCCACCGAATTGGCAAGCCGCTCAATCGGGAAGGTAGATCTCCGCCTTCATGAAGGTCTTCGCACGGCCTGTGATCAGCACGCGATCTCCGGCCAGTTCGCATAGCAAATGCCCGCCGCGCTGCGAGCATTGGAATGCCGACAGATGCGTCTTGCCGAGTTTTTCAGACCAGTAAGGCACCAGCGTCGCATGAATGGAGCCGGTTACCGGATCCTCGGGAATGCCCGCCCCAGGCACGAAGTAACGGGAGACGAAATCGTGGGCTCGCCCAGGCGCGGTAATAACCAGGCCGAGAGGATGAAAACGTCCGATCCTGAGCAGATCGGGAACGAAAGATCGCACGGTTGTCTCGTCGGCAAGCTCGACAAACAGGTTCTCGAAATTGCGGAAGCTCGCAACCGGCCGCTGAGGCAATATCGCTTGCAGCGCCGAGTTCAGCTCTTCCTCGACGGGCTGCGGCGGAAAACAAGGCAGATCGAGCTGATAGCCCCTTCCCACCGGGAAACCCGCAGCTCGCCGACCCGGGTGGCGAAGGCCATTTCGCCCTGACCATTGTATTCCGTAGCCAGCACATGGGCGGCCGCAAGAGTGGCGTGGCCGCAGAAGTCGACTTCGTGGACCGGCGTGAACCAGCGCAAATCCCAACCTTTGCCATTCGGCCGCACAAACGCGGTTTCAGCAAGATTGTTTTCGTTGGCGATGGCCTGCATTACCTGCTCCGACAGCCATTCCTCTAAAAGGAGAACGGCGGCAGGGTTACCCTGGAAGCCCCGTTCGGCAAAGGCATCGACCTGATACATCGTCAGCGTCGGCATATCGGCCCTCAAAGATATCCGCTGGGCGACGCGCCATTTCGGCCGTGCCGCCCCCGGTGCAGGTTCACGCCGCTTCGAGAGCCGCCTTCACCGCAGCGATCGCGTCTTCGGCCTTCGAGGCGTCCGGGCCGCCGGCCTGAGCCATATCGGGTCGCCCGCCGCCGCCCTGCCCGCCCAATGCCGCGGACGCGACGCGCACCAGATCGATGGCGCTGAAGCGGCCGGTCAGATCATCGGTGACGGCGACGACGACGCTTGCCTTGTTGTCCTCGCCGGCGCCGACAAAGACGACGATGCCGGAGCCGAGCGACTTCTTGCCGGCATCGGCCAACGGCTTAAGATCCTTTGGCGAGACGCCCGATACCGCCTTGCCGAGAAAACCGACACCGGCAATGGTTTCGTTTTCCGCCGGCACACCGGCTGGCGAGCGATCGCCCAGCGCCAGCTTCTTGCGCGCCTCTGTCAGCTCCTTTTCGAGCTTCTTGCGTTCGTCGAGCAGCGCCTCGACGCGGGCCGGCACATCGGCCGGCGAAATCTTCAGCGCGGCGGCGGCCGCCTTCAGCCGCTTGTCCTGTTCGTCGAGATGCTTTCTGGCCGCCTCGCCGGTCAACGCCTCGATGCGGCGAACGCCGGCAGCGACCGCGCTGTCGGACAGGATGCGCACCAAGCCGATATCGCCGGTCGCCCTGACATGCGTGCCGCCGCATAGCTCGACCGAATAAGGCCGGTTGGCCTTGGCGCCATGCAAGCCCGTGCCCATCGAAACGACGCGCACTTCATCGCCATATTTCTCGCCAAACAGCGCCATGGCGCCTTCGGCAATGGCGTCGTCGACAGACATCAGCCGCGTGGTTACAGGGCCGTTCTGAACGACGATCTCGTTTGCCATGCGCTCGACCTCTTCGAGCTCGTCAGGCGAGATCGGCTTGTTGTGGGAGATGTCGAAGCGCAGACGCTCGGGCGCGACCAGCGAGCCCTTCTGCGCCACATGGGTACCCAGCACCTCGCGCAGCGCCTCATGGATCAGATGCGTGGCGGAATGGTTCGCGCGCAGCCTGGTGCGCCGCGCGTGGTCCACCTTCAGCTCGACGGTCGCGCCCGTCTTGACCGTGCCGGTAGCCACCTTGCCGAGATGGACGAAAAGCCCATCGGCCTTCTTCTGGGTATCGGATATTTCGATCGAGAACCCGTCGCCCGAAATGACGCCGGTGTCGCCCATCTGGCCACCGGACTCGCCATAGAACGGCGTCTGGTTGACAACCACGGCAACGGCGTCACCCTTGCCGGCGCTGTCGACGGTTTTGCCGTCCCTGACCAGCGCCTGGACGAGGCCTTCGGCCTGCTCGGTCTCATAACCCAGGAATTCGGTGGCGCCGGTCTCCTCACGCACCGCGAACCATATCGTCTCGGTTGCGGCCTCACCGGAACCAGCCCAGCTTTTGCGCGCCTCCGCCTTCTGCCGCTCCATCGCCTCGGTGAAGCCGGCAAGGTTGACCGAGATGTTGCGCTGGCGCAGCGCATCCTGCGTCAGATCGAGCGGAAAGCCATAGGTGTCGTAGAGCTTGAACGCTGTCTCGCCATCCAGCATGTCGCCGGAGGCCAGCGTTTCCGTCGCCTCGGAAAGCAAGCCCAAGCCGCGCACCAGCGTCTTGCGGAAACGAGTTTCCTCAAGCTTCAGCGTTTCGGTGATCATCTGTTCGCCGCGCACCAGTTCCGGGTAGGCTTGGCCCATCTCGCGGACCAGCGCCGGCACCAGGCGCCACATCAGCGGATCGTGGGCGCCGAGCAACTGCGCGTGGCGCATGGCGCGGCGCATGATGCGACGAAGCACGTAGCCGCGGCCTTCGTTGGACGGCAGCACGCCGTCGGCGACCAGGAAGCAGGACGAACGCAAATGGTCGGCGATGACGCGGAACGATGCGGCGGTGCCCGCATCCGGACCTTTGCCAAGCGCCGAAGACGCAGCGTCGATCAGGTGGCGGAACAGGTCGGTTTCGAAGACGCTTTCAACCCCTTGCAGGATAGATGCCATGCGCTCGAGACCCATGCCTGTGTCGATCGACGGACGCGGCAGGTCGACGCGCTCGTCCTTCGTCACCTGTTCATACTGCATGAACACCAGGTTCCAGAATTCGAGGAAACGGTCGCCATCCTCCTCGGGGCTGCCGGGAGGGCCGCCCCAGATATGCTCGCCACGGTCGATGAATATCTCCGAACACGGCCCGCAAGGCCCGGTGTCACCCATCGCCCAGAAATTGTCCGAAGTCGCGATGCGGATGATGCGATCGTCCGAAAGGCCGGCGATCTTCTTCCAGTACGAAGCCGCCTCGTCGTCGGTGTGGTAGACGGTGACCAGCAGCTTGTCCTTCTTCAGCCCGAACTCCCTGGTGATCAGGTTCCAGGCAAGCTCTATGGCCCGCTCCTTGAAATAGTCGCCGAAGGAGAAATTGCCGAGCATCTCGAAGAAGGTCAGGTGGCGCGCAGTGTAGCCGACATTGTCGAGGTCGTTGTGCTTGCCGCCGGCGCGAACACTCTTCTGGGCGGTCGTGGCGCGCGAATACGGCCGCTTCTCCAGACCGGTGAAAACGTTCTTGAACTGCACCATGCCGGCATTGGTGAACATCAGCGTCGGGTCGTTGCGCGGCACCAGCGGGCTTGACGCGACGACCTCGTGACCTTCCTTGCGAAAATAGTCGAGAAATGCCGACCGGATCTCGTTGACGCCACTCATGAATACTGCCTTTTCGAGAGAACCGCCGGCTGCCGGCGGAAAATAGACATGGCCTTTTAGCGGTCGCACCGCAGCCTGTCCAGAAACACCAAATGGGCTCAAATCCCGGCTTTCACCAGCGCCTTGAAATGCGTCTGCCTCGCCGTCAAACGCGAACCGCCGGCCCTGGGCCGGCGGTTCGAAACGCATCGATTACGCAAACTCACAATCAAAACATCAAATCGAAACCTGGCTGAGGCTCAGCGAGGCGTCGCTTGCCCTACATCACCCCAGCGTCGTCCTCGAAACCGTCGTCGCTGCTTTCGGAGCCGCCGTTCTCAAGGAATTTCTCAGCGATCAGCCCGGCATTCTGCCGTAGCGCCAGCTCGATCTCGCGCGCCGTGTCGGGATTGTCGCGCAGGAACAGTTTTGCGTTTTCGCGGCCCTGGCCAAGACGCTGCGAATTGTAGGAGAACCAGGCGCCCGACTTTTCGACCACGCCCGCCTTGACGCCGAGATCGACCAGCTCGCCGGTCTTGGAGACGCCCTCGCCATACATGATGTCGAACTCGACCACCTTGAAGGGCGGCGCCAGCTTGTTCTTGACGACCTTGACGCGGGTCTGGTTGCCGACGACCTCGTCGCGATCCTTGACCGAGCCGATGCGGCGGATGTCGAGGCGGACCGAGGCATAGAATTTCAACGCATTGCCGCCGGTCGTCGTCTCGGGCGAACCGAACATGACGCCGATCTTCATGCGGATCTGGTTGATGAAGATGACCATGGTGTTGGAGCGCGAGATCGAGGCGGTCAGCTTGCGCAGTGCCTGGCTCATCAGGCGGGCCTGCAGGCCGGGCAGCGAATCGCCCATCTCGCCTTCGATTTCCGCTCGCGGCGTCAGCGCCGCCACCGAATCGACCACCAGCACGTCGATGGCGCCGGAGCGCACCAGCGTGTCGCAGATCTCCAGCGCCTGCTCGCCGGTATCGGGCTGCGAGATCAGCAGGTTTTCGAGATCGACGCCGAGCTTGCGGGCATAGACCGGGTCGAGCGCGTGCTCGGCATCGACGAAGGCGCAGATGCCGCCCTTCTTCTGGGCTTCGGCCACCGTGTGCAGCGCCAGCGTCGTCTTGCCCGAGCTTTCCGGCCCGTAGATCTCGACGATGCGGCCGCGTGGCAGGCCGCCGACGCCAAGCGCGATGTCCAGCCCAAGCGAGCCGGTCGGCACCGTTTCGATCTCGACGACCTGCTCGTTCGCGCCGAGCCGCATGATCGAGCCCTTGCCGAAGGCACGCTCGATTTGCGACAGCGCCGCATCCAGAGCCTTTGATTTGTCCACCGCTTTGTCCTCTACAAGCCGCAAAGAATTCTGAGCCATGATACATCACCCCGTGGTCGTCAATGGAGGCCGGACAATCCCGCAATCCTTAAAAGAATGTACCTCATTTGTTCTCATTTGTCAATGAGCACCAAGGGTTTGAAAAATAACGTATATCGCTATTTGTTCTATTTTTGTTTCGCAATTATTGCTTCCGATGTGTCTCGCCTCGCATACGGCGCCGTTGCCGTCACCAACCGAATCGGACCCGCGATTGCGGGGTTCCGCCCGGCGACCTAGTCTCCCCCGGGCAACAGCTAAAGGGCATTTTGACGGCATGATCAAATCCTCAACGATCCTGGCCGTGGGCGGCGCCTATATCGAGCGGCGCGGCCGGGTTGCCGGCGCCTTCGTGCCAGCAGCGTCTAATCCGGGCACGATGCGCGAGCATGTCGGCGGCGCCGTCTTCAACGCCTTGCGCTGTGCCGTGCGCCGCGGCGTCTCGGCCTCGCTGCTTTCGGTGCGCGGCGGCGATGCCCTTGGCGACACGGTTTTACGCGCCGTCACCGAGGCCGGCATTGCCGACCTGTCGGCGGTGTTCCTCGACCGCGCGACGCCAAGCCATACGATGCTGATCGACAGCGACGGCGGGCTGATCGCCGGCCTTGCCGACATGGTGCTCTACGAACTGGCGCTTCCCAAGCAGATCCGCCGTGCCAAGGTGCGGGAAGCGATCGGTTCGGCCGACGCGGTGCTGTGCGACGCCAACCTGCCGTCGACCGCGCTGGAGCGGCTGGCGGCACTCGCCGCCGGCAAGCCGGTGTTTGCGCTTGCGGTCTCGCCCAACAAAGCGGCGCGGCTGACGCCGGTGCTCGACCGTCTGGCGATGGCCTTCATGAACCGGCGCGAGGCCGGCGTGCTCGCCGGCGTCCAAATCGATCAAGGCATCGTCGACGGCCTGAGACGCGCCGGGCTGAAAAGCGGCGTGATCACCGCCGGCGACGAACCAGTGCTCGGTTTCGACGAATTGGGCGCGTTCTCGATCTCGCCACCGCCGCTGCAAAAGCGGACCGATGCTGCCGGCGCCGGCGACGCATTGGCAGGCGCCACGATCGCTGCCCTGCTGCGCGGCCTGACGCTGCGCGCGGCACTGCGCGAAGGCATTGCCGCAGCTATGCTCGTCGTCGAGAGTGCCGCCTTCACCAGCGCTGGCTTTGCCGAGGCGCTGGCGCTCGTGCCCGAGGCGCGGGACCTGGCATGAAGTGCGGCCCGGAATTGCCGAAGCATGACGCAGCCTATTTGCCGGCGCGCCGTGCTGCCTCGTAGGCGCGGCGCGACCAGATCGCCATCTCGTCGGGATCGTCGAACGCGCTGTCGGGAACGCTCCAATAGGGCATCGACACGAGCTTGCCGTGGCGCGAGCCGGTATAGGTCCATTGCCGGCAGCCGGCCGCTTCGAAATCCGGGGCGCTTTCGGCGTCGGCCTTCAGCATCAATTCGCCACCGATGACGATGGCGACGATGACGCCGTCGAAATAGATGCCCTTGCCGCCGAACAGCTTGCGGATGCTGACCGGGCCGAGGCCTTCGAAAAGCTCTTCTATGCGCTCGTTGTCCATGCGGCGATCATGTCACCCGGATTTCCCCTTGTCATCGCCGCAACCGGCGCCATCCTGACAAAGTGCAAATCACTTTCGTCGGAGTTTCTCATGCCGCTTCTGCTCAAAGGGTCCTGCCGGTGCAATGCCGTGCGTTTCGAGGTGGAAAGCCACACGCCGGTGCCGTTCATGCTGTGCTACTGCTCGATCTGCCGCAAGCAGCAGGGCGGCGGCGGTTTTGCCATCAATCTCGGCGCCGATTACCAGACGCTGAAAATCCAGGGCAAGCGCCATCACGGCGTCTACCGCGCCGAGATCGAGGACGACGAGCACCCGCAACGCGAGATCTCGACCGGCGAGCGGAACTTCTGCACGAAATGCGGGACGGCACTCTGGCTCTACGATCCGACCTGGCCGGAGCTGGTGCATCCGTTTGCCTCGGCGATCGACACCGACCTGCCAAAGCCGCCGGAGAAGGTGCATCTGATGCTGAAATACAAGGCGAACTGGGTCGAGCCGGATATCGGCAAGGGCGACAAGGTTTTCGATGTCTACCCGGAGGAGTCGATCGCAGACTGGCACAAGCGAACGGGGATGTGGGTGGATTAGCGTTCTTCTCCCCGTCGCTATACGGGGAGAAGATGCCGGCAGGCAGATGTGGGGCGGCGCAAACATTGCGAACGCCGGCTCGGCCCCTCATCCGGCCCTTCGGGCCACCTTCTCCCCGTATAGTGACGGGGAGAACGAAAACCTCAGGCCGAAGCGCGCGCCTCGGCCAGTGCCTTCAGATCAGCCGGCTTCAATTCGACCGATTCGCCGCAGCCGCAGGCCGAGCTCTGGTTCGGATTGCGGAAGGTGAAGCCGGTTCGCAGTGTCGTCTGCTCGAAATCCATCTCGGTGCCGAACAGGAAAAGTGCCGCCTCCGGCGCGACATAGACATGGGCGCCATCGCGCTCGATATGGTCGTCCTTGGTGTTCGGCTCGGTCACCAGATCGACCGTATATTCCATGCCGGCGCAGCCGCCCTTCTTGATGCCAAGGCGAATGCCATGCGCATTCTCACGGGTCGCGACGATCTCGCGCACCCGGTCGGCAGCCTTTTCGGTCATCGTGATGACGGCGAAGCGTCCCATGTCTTTCCTTCTCCATTCTTTGCAGGTTCAAGGCCTGCCGAATGATTCCTCACCTAAAATGGTGAAGTTTTGTACCCGGCGCAAGTGCGCCAGCCTCTGTCTGGTCGGATGCTAATACCAGCCCACCGCCACCTGTGCCTCTTCCGACATGCGGTCGGGCGACCAGGGGGGATCGAAGGTCATGTTGACCTCGACGCCGGAAACGCCTTCGACGGCGCCGACGGCATTTTCGACCCAACCCGGCATTTCGCCGGCCACCGGGCAGCCGGGCGCGGTCAGCGTCATGTCGATCTTGACCGAGCGGTCGTCCTCGATGTCGATCTTGTAGACCAGGCCGAGCTCGTAGATGTCGGCCGGGATTTCCGGGTCGTAGACCGTCTTCAGCGCCGAGACGATGTCGTCGGTCAGCCGCGCCAATTCGTCGGCGGGGATTGTCGATCCGGAAACCGCCGCATTGGTCGTCGCTTCCGAATTGGTCTCGGCGGTGTGGCTGGCATCATCCATGATCGTCACCCGAAGAATTTTCGCGCTTTTTCCAGCGCATCGGCCAAAGCATCGACTTCGGCCCTGGTATTATACATGCCGAACGACGCCCTGCATGTGGATGTTACGCCGAAGCGTTTCAACAGCGGCTGGGCGCAATGCGTGCCGGCGCGGACCGCCACTCCCTGCCGGTCGATGACCATCGACACGTCATGGGCGTGGATGCCCTGCAGCTCGAACGAGATGATGGCGCCCTTGCCGGGCGCATCGCCGAAGATGCGCAGCGAGTTGATGGCGCGCAACCGCTGATGCGCATAGTCCTTCAGATCGGCCTCGTGCGCGGCGATGCGCTCGCGGCCGATCTTTTCCATGTATTCGAGCGCGGCACCAAGCCCGATTGCCTGCACGATCGGCGGCGTGCCGGCCTCGAAACGGTGCGGCGGGTCGTTGTAGGTGACGATGTCTTGCGTCACCTCCTCGATCATCTCGCCGCCGCCCATGAACGGGCGCATGCGCTCCAGAATATCCTTCTTGCCGTAGAGCACGCCGATGCCCGACGGGCCATAGACCTTGTGGCCGGTGAAGACGAAGAAATCGCAGTCGAGATCCTGCACGTCGATCGGCATATGCACGGCGCTCTGGCTGCCGTCGACCAGCACCGGAATGCCGCGGGCATGCGCGATGCGCACAATCTCCTTGATCGGCGTCACCGTGCCCAGCGCGTTCGACATATGGGTGATGGCAACCAGCCTGGTGCGGTTGGTCAGCCGCTTCTCGAACTCCTCGATGTGAAAGGCGCCGAGATCGTCGACCGGCACCCAGACCAGCTTGGCGCCCTGCCGCTCGCGGATGAAATGCCACGGCACGATGTTGGAATGGTGCTCCATGATCGACAGCACGATCTCGTCGCCCTCGCCGATGTTCGGCATGCCGAAACCATAAGCAACCGTGTTGATCGCCGCCGTGGTGTTGGAGGTGAAGACGATATTGTCGGTGCTCGGCGCATTCAGAAATCTCTGCACTATCTTGCGCGCGTTCTCATAGGCGTCGGTCGCGGCATTCGACAGGAAATGCAGGCCGCGATGGACGTTGGCATATTCCTGGGAATAGGCGTGCTGGATGGCGTCGAGCACCGCCTGCGGTTTCTGCGCCGAGGCGCCATTGTCGAGATAGACCAGCGGTTTGCCGTAGACTTGCCGCGACAGGATCGGGAAGTCGCGGCGGATCGCCTCGACGTCGTAGGGGATGTTTTCGACTTTCTGGTCCATTACAAGCTCTCTCGAGGCACCGCCTCATTCCGTCCAGCACCCCTCATCCGACCGAGCTTCGCTCGGCCACCTTCTCCCACAAGGGGAGAAGGAAGAGCGCCTCTCCTTCTCCCCTTGTGGGAGAAGGTGGCGCCGAAGGCGACGGATGAGGGGTGTTGGCACCAACCCCTCGGTCACCTCTACCCGTGCGTCAAAAACCAATCGTCGAGCCGTGCTTCCAGCGCCTCGACGATGGCCTCGTCGTCCAGTTCCTCGATCACCTCGGCGACGAAGGCCTTGACCAGCAGGCCGCGCGCGGTCTTCTCGTCGATGCCGCGCGCCATCAGGTAGAACAGATGGCTGTGGTCGATCTCGGTGACGGTCGCGCCATGGCCGCAGACGACGTCGTCGGCGAAGATTTCGAGCTCCGGCTTGGTCGAGAACTCGCCGTCGTCCGACAGAAGCAGCGTGTTGCAGGCCATCTTGGCGTTGGTCTTCTGCGCATATTGGTGGACGTTGATGCGGCCCTGGAAGACGCCGCGCGCCTTGCCGGTCACCACGTTGCGGATGACTTCGGTCGAGGCTGTGTGCGGTACGGCGTGGTCGAGCACCATGGTGACGTCGGTATGGGTGTCGCCGGCGAGCAGATTGATGCCGCGCAAGGTGAATTCGGCGCCCTCGCCGGTCGTCTTCACAACGACCTCCTGGCGGACAAGCTTGCCGCCGGCATTCATGACGAACAGCGTCAGTTTCGAATTCTTGCCGAGATGCGCCTTGAACTGGGCGAGATGCGTCGCCGTATCCGGATGCTCCTGCACGATGAGCCATGTCACTTCGGCGCCCTCGCCAAGCACAAGCTGGCTGACCGAACTGACCAGCGCCGCCCCCTCGCCTGCCTGGCGCTCGACGACGACAGCCTTGGCGCCGGCGCCGACACGGACGGCCAGGCGTACATGCGTCTGTCCACCGGCCTGCAAATTCTGCAATTCGATCGGCTTTTCCAGTTGGGCACCGTCGGCGATGTCGACGAAATAGCCGTCGGCGACAAAGGCAGTGTTGAGCGCGCCGATGGCATCGTCGGCGCCATAGGAATCTAACCCCGGAGCGATGCTGCCGTCGGTCAGCTTCTCCGACAGGCGCTGCACCGTGACGCCCTCGACAACAGCCCATTTCGCGCTCGAAACGCCGTTCAGCACCGGTAAAACGCTGGAGCCTTCGACGATCGGCGCAATGGCTTTCGCGACCGCTGCCGGATCGAAGTCCGGCACCGAGGTCAGCAGCCGGCGCAGGTCCGTATAGTGCCAGGATTCGATGCGCCGCGTCGGCAGGCCGCTCTTGATCGCCTCGATGGCGTCGTCGCGCTTTAGCATCACCGCGCCGTCGCCGGGCAGCAGCGACAGCCGCTCGCCAAAGGCGTCGATCAGCGCCGTTTCGGCTAATGTCCGCTGGGGTGTCGTGTGCATATTCATCAGTATCGCCTTGTTTGGCTTGCCTTCCGGGCCCGCTTGCATCTCACGCGGCTTGCCCGATCACGCCGGCATAGCCATTGGCCTCGAGGTCGAGCGCCAGCGACTTGTCGCCCGACTTGATCACCTGGCCCCTGTAGAGCACGTGCACCGTATCCGGGACGATGTATTGGAGCAGGCGCTGGTAGTGGGTTATGACGACAATGGCCCTATCCGGCGAGCGCAGCGTGTTGACGCCGTCCGCGACGATCTTCAGCGCATCGATATCGAGTCCGGAATCGGTCTCGTCGAGGACACACAGCTTCGGCTCGAGCAGCTTCATCTGCAGGATCTCGGCACGCTTCTTCTCGCCGCCGGAGAAGCCGACATTGAGCGGCCGCTTCAGCATCGCCATGTCCATGTTGAGCGAGGCGGCCGCTTCCTTCACGCGCTTGAGGAATTCCGGGATTTTCAGCGGCTCCTGGCCACGCGCCTTGCGCTGCTCGTTCATCGCAACCTTCAAAAATTCCATCGTCGCCACGCCCGGTATCTCCATCGGATACTGGAAGGCGAGAAAGATGCCGGCGGTAGCGCGCTCGGCCGGATCCATTTCGAGGATCGACTGGCCGTTGTAGAGGATATCGCCCTCGGTGACCTCATAATCCTCGCGCCCGGCGAGGATATAGGACAGCGTCGATTTTCCCGAGCCGTTCGGCCCCATGATGGCGGCAACCTCGCCAGCCCTGACCGTCAGGTTCAGGCCGCGGATGATCTCGGTGCCGTCATCGACGATACGGGCATGGAGGTTTCTGATTTCAAGCATTATTTTCCACTTTCTTGTTCGCGGTGCCCGGCCTGCGACGGAACTTTTCTAAAAGCTCGAAAAGGGCGTACAAACTTGCTGGTGACCAACATCCAGCCAAAAAACCCAGCCGCGCTTAAGCCTGCAATCGAACCACCAATAGTTTTTGTCGAACTCAAGCCAAACACTGCGCCTATCAACACCATCACAGCACCACCAACAGCCAATGTCAGCAAGAGCATCAGAACGGCAAATATCAAGCCTTCTATCCGCTTGAACAAATCCATGATCGCCGTTCCAGTTAACTCACCCAACACTCCCCTCAAGACTAATCCCGATCAGCTTCTGCGCTTCGACCGCGAATTCCATCGGCAGTTGCTGGATGACGTCCTTGACGAAGCCGTTGACGATCAGCGCAATCGCCTCTTCCTCCGGGATGCCGCGCTGCATGACGTAGAACTTCTGGTCCTCGGAAATTTTCGAGGTTGTAGCCTCATGCTCGAACTGCGCCGTCGAGTTCTTGGCTTCCATGTAGGGGACGGTATGCGCGCCGCACTGGTCGCCGATCAGCAGGGAGTCGCAATTGGTGAAGTTGCGGGCGTTGGTCGCCTTGCGGTGGGCCGAGACCTGGCCGCGATAGGTGTTCTGCGAGAAGCCGGCGGCGATGCCCTTGGAGATGATGCGGCTCGACGTGTTCTTGCCCAAATGGATCATCTTGGTGCCGCTGTCGACCTGCTGATAGCCGTTGGAGACGGCGATCGAATAGAACTCGCCGCTGGAATCGTCGCCGCGCAGGATGCAGCTCGGATATTTCCAGGTGATGGCCGAACCGGTCTCGACCTGTGTCCACGAAATCTTCGAGCGATGGCCGCGGCAGTCGCCGCGCTTGGTGACGAAATTATAGATGCCGCCCTTGCCTTCGGCGTCGCCGGGATACCAGTTCTGCACCGTCGAATATTTGATCTCGGCATCGTCGAGCGCGATCAGTTCGACCACCGCGGCGTGAAGCTGGTTCTCGTCGCGCTGCGGCGCCGTGCAGCCTTCGAGATAGGAGACGTAAGCCCCCTCCTCGGCGATGATCAGCGTGCGCTCAAACTGGCCGGTATTCTTCTCGTTCATGCGGAAATAGGTCGACAATTCCATCGGGCAGCGCACGCCCTTGGGCACGAAGACGAACGAACCGTCGGTGAACACGGCCGAATTCAGCGTTGCGTAGAAATTGTCGGAGGTCGGCACGACAGAACCGAGATATTTCTTCACCAGTTCCGGATGCTCGCGGATGGCTTCCGAGATCGAGCAGAAGATGACGCCGGCCTGCGCCAGTTCCTTCTTGAAAGTGGTGACGACAGAGACGGAATCGAACACCGCATCGACGGCGACGCGGCCCGACTTGTAGACGTTGTCGCTGGCTTCCTCGAGCTCCGACGCATCGGTCTTCTGCACGCCGGCGAGGATTTCCTGTTCCCTGAGCGGAATGCCGAGCTTCTCATAGACCTTCAGCAGTTCGGGATCGACCTCGCTGAGCGAAGTCGGCCCCGGCGTGCTCTTGGGCGCGGCGTAATAATGGAGGTCCTGGAAATCGATTTTGGGATAGTGGACGCGCGCCCATTTCGGCTCGTCCAGCGTCAGCCAGCGGCGATAGGCTTCCAGGCGCCATTCCAGCATCCAGGACGGCTCGTCCTTCTTCGCCGAAATGAAGCGGATAATGTCTTCGCTCAGGCCCTTGGGGGCCTTGTCCATCGCGATTTCGGTCTGGAATCCGTATTTATACTGGTCGACATCGATCTTTCGAACTCGATCGATCGTCTCCTGCACAGCAGGCATCAGCGTTCTCCATCCACGCCGGGGTCAAGGCCCGGCAGTTTTCAAACTATGGCACCGCAAACGAGCACCCATCAGGCACCCGAGGCGGCGTACGTTTCATATAGTGCGTTCATGCCGGAAATTCACCCGGCCAAATTCGAACGCACGGCTCTACCAGGCCGCAAGGCCCAAACGTTCCGTTGCCGCGCTCAGGCGGCCTTTTCGCTGTTTGCCTTTTCCTTACCGGCTTGGCGCGCGACGATCGTCGCCAGCGCCGAACGAAACAGCTCAATGTCTTCAGCGCTGGTCGCGTGGCCGATGGACACGCGCAACGCGCCGAGGCCGTCACCGTAACCCATGGCTTTCAGCACGTGACTCGGCCCGACTTTGCCCGACGAACAGGCCGATCCGGCCGACAGCGCCACACCGGCCAGGTCGAAGGCAATCTGCGCCGTCTCGGCCTTGATGCCGGCAATAGCGAAGAATGTCGTATTGGCAAGCCTTGGCGCGCCGGTCCCGAAGATTTCGGCGTCCGAAACAAGCGTTTTCACGATCGCCTCGATTTCGTCGCGACGCTGCCGCACCGTTTCGATCGTTTGCAAGCCGGCAGACGCCTCTCGCGCCGCCGCGCCAAACCCGGCAATCGCCGCCAGGTTTTCGGTGCCGCCGCGATGGCCTTTTTCCTGGCCACCGCCGCTGACCAGCGGCTTTGGCATCATCAGGTCCGACGCCGCGACAATGGCGCCGACGCCCTTTGAGCCGCCGATCTTGTGCGACGAGAGAATCAGATAGTCTGCGTAACCCGCTGACATATCGAGCGGAATGCGGCCGGCCGCCTGCACGGCATCGACCACCAGGATGCCACCCGCCGCCTTGACGATTTCGGCAATGCGGCCAACCGGCTGGATCACGCCGGTCTCGTTGTTGGCGGCGTGTATCGCCACCAGCGGCAAGCCTTCGGCCTTGTCATGCTGGGCGAGAGCCTCGGCCAAAACGTCGAGCCTGACGACGCCGTCGGCGTCGACGCCGATCCGCATTACCTGCCCCGTGGGGAAACGCCCGCCGTGCAGCAGGCAAGGATGATCGGCCTCAGACACATAGAGCCGGCTCATACGGACAGCGCCGCGCCCCATTTGCCAGTCCGGCGTCAGCAGCGTCGAGGCCGCTTCCGTCGCGCCGGAGTTGAATACGACATGCTCGGCCCTGGCGTTGACCAGTCGCGCCACGTCGCGCCTGGCGTCCTCGATCAGCCGCCGTGCAGCGCGGCCCTCGGCATGAACCGAGGACGGGTTGGCGGCAACGTCGAGCGCAGCCACCACCGCCGCGCGCGCCGAGGCAAGCAGCGGCGCGCTGGCGTTGTAGTCGAGGTAGGCGCGTGCTCCGGCCATTTCTGTCCAACTGGTCCCTTCAAAAGCCGTTCCGCGAAGATAGCGCGTTATTTCCTTGAAATTGCAAGGCAAGACGTCCTATTTACGCGGCTTGCGGCGCGGGTGGCCGAGCCACAATTTTTGGCCGCCCAGTTTTGAACAATTCTAAACTAGCTTCTAGAAAGACGCTCGCCCTGCGTCAAGGCCTAGGGAAGACTGGGGCCAGAGGAAGAGTTGTTCCGGGCGCCGCGCAATTTATGCCAAGTGGAGTATTTCATGCCTGAGGTCATTTTCACCGGTCCGGCCGGCCGCCTGGAGGGTCGTTATCAGCCCTCGAAGGAAAAGAGCGCGCCGATTGCCATCGTCCTGCACCCGCACCCCCAGTTCGGCGGGACGATGAACAACAAGATCGTCTACGACCTCTTCTACATGTTCCAGAAGCGCAATTTCACCACGCTGCGCTTCAATTTCCGCGGCATCGGCCGCAGCCAGGGCGAGTTCGACCACGGCACCGGCGAATTGTCCGACGCCGCCGCGGCGCTCGACTGGGTGCAGTCGCTGCATCCGGATTCCAAGAGCTGCTGGGTTGCCGGCTATTCGTTCGGCTCGTGGATCGGCATGCAGCTTCTGATGCGCCGGCCGGAGATCGAGGGCTTCATCTCGGTCGCGCCGCAGCCCAATACCTATGATTTCTCGTTCCTGGCGCCATGCCCGTCGTCCGGCCTGATCATCCACGGCGACGCCGACAAGGTCGCGCCGCCCAAGGACGTGCAGGGCCTGGTCGACAAGCTGCACACGCAAAAGGGCATTACCATCACCCAGAAGACCCTGCCCGGCGCCAACCATTTCTTTGCCAACCATGCGGAGCTTCTGATCGAGGAATGCGCGGACTATCTAGATCGCCGGCTGGCTGGGGAACTGTCCGACCCACGGCCGAAGCGGCTGAGATAATCGGCGATGTACCAACCGCCTCACTTCCAGGAAACACGGCCGGACGTCCTGCACGGGCTGATCCGGGCGCATCCGCTTGGCCTGCTGGTGTCGAACGGCGTCGAGGGGCCGGTCGCCAACGCGATTCCCTTTCTTCTAGACGCGGATGTGCCACCGAACGGCAGGCTGCGCGCCCATTTGGCCAAAGCCAATCCGCAATGGCGGCTTTTGGCCGACAATCCCCTGGCGCCGGTACTGGTCGTCTTCCAGGGCGCCGATGCCTATGTGACGCCGTCCTGGTACGAGACCAAGCGTGAAACCGGCAAGGTGGTACCGACCTGGAACTACGCCATCGTCCAGGTGCGCGGCAGCGTCACGGTGATCGAAGACCAGGATTGGCTGGCCGAGCAGATTTCCGATCTGACGATGTCGCAGGAGGGCAGCCGCTCGGCGCCGTGGGCGGTGACCGACGCGCCGGCACCCTTCATCCAGTCGCAGATCAAAGGCATCGTCGGCCTGGAGATCGAAATCACCGAAATCAGCGGCAAATGGAAAGTCAGCCAGAACCGCCCGGCCGCCGACCGCGTCGGTGTCGCCGAGGGGCTCGAGAGCGAGACTGCCGATTCGGCCGACATGGTCCGGCTGGTAAGGTCTTACGGCGGGCTGGACGGCAAGTAATCCGGATTGCTTGCTCGACCGGTTCAGGCCGCGGTGGCGGGCTCAATCGACCTTGGTCATCGCCGCCTTGCGCTCGTTGGCGATCAGCCAGAGATTGCGGATGTAGATCAACAGGCCCATGGCCTGGCCGGCGATGAACACCGGATCCTGACGCTGGATGGCGTAGATCAGCAGCAGGCCGCCGCCGAACAGCGAAAAGAACCAGAAGGCGATCGGCACGACGCTGCGCTTGGCCTTTTCCGACGCCACCCACTGCACCAGAAAGCGCATGGTGAAGAAGAACTGGGCGACGAAGCCGAGCAGAACCCAGGCATCGAATTGCTTGACGAAAACATCGTGAAGCCAGGTCGCCAATTCCTGAAGCACGTTACCCATGCCTGATTTCCTCTACTTTGGGCATTCTGCGGCGCCTGCGGCGCAGCCACCAGACGCCGGCAAGATCGAGCACGCCCTGCAGGCCGCGATCGAAGATGCCGTAATTCGATTTGCCGTGACGGCGGGAGCGGTCGACGACATCGCAATGGACGACGCGGTAGCCCTCCTGGATGACCAGCGCCGGAACAAAGCGGTGGGTGCCGTCGAAGAACGGCAATTTCCGCAAAATGTCGGTGTAGATCGCCTTGAGGCCGCAGCCGGTATCCCGCGTCTCGTCGTGCAGGATGGCTTTTCTCAGCCCGTTGGCGAAACGCGACGCCAGTTGCTTGATCTTGCTGTCGCGGCGCTTCAGACGCTGTCCCTGCGCGGCCCCGACTTCGGGACCAGCCTGCCGCAGCGCGTCGATCAACACTGGGATATAACAGGGGTCGTTCTGGCCGTCGCCGTCGATGGTGGCGACGATATCGCCGCGCGCCGCCCAGGCGCCTGAGCGCACCGAGAGCGACTGGCCGGCGGATTTTTCATGCCTGAGATGGCGCAGCGGAAACCGGCGAAGCGCTGCCTCTGCGGCAAGCACCGAAGGTGTATCGTCTGTCGAGCCGTCGTCGACGACAATGACCTCGAAGTCCCGCCCGGCCATGGCAGTGCCGATCTCGTCGAGCAGAAGCGGCAGGTTCGCCGCCTCGTTCCGGCAAGGAATGACGATGGATATCTCCGGCATCTCGACTCTGTCACAGGATATGGCATTCGATCGATGCCGCGCGGTCCAGTGGAAGAGCCCCGCTGGCGCGGCGCCTCATTACGCCAGCCGAAACAATGACGCAAGCAGGCCGCACGCTTGGGGTTCTCCCTTCTCCCCTTGTGGGAGAAGGTGGCCGCGCGAAGCGCGGTCGGATGAGGGGTGTTCCAGCTTGGCAACGACGGCACTCCGTCCAACACCCCTC
>NZ_JAMYRK010000055.1:0-41414 GCF_040321335.1 Mesorhizobium sp. M0437 | reverse complement strand
CCCTGAGCCTGCTCGGTGGTGGTGGTTCCAGCCTTGCCCTGGGCTTGCTCCTCGGTCTTCATCTTCGTGTTGCCCGTGGCCTGCTGGTCAGTCGTGGCGCCAGCCTTGCCTTGGGCTTGCTGATCGGTCTTCAGTTTCGGTTTGCCCGTGGCCTGCTGCTCAGTCGTAGCACCAGCCTTGCCCTGAGCCTGCTCGCCGGTCTTCAGCTTCGGTTTGCCCTGCGCCTGTTGATCAGTGGTAGCGCCGGCCTTGCCCTGAGCCTGCTCGCCCATCTTGGCGCCGTTCTGGCAATTGGCAGTGCCGGCTGCACAATTGGCGCCGGACTGATCGTCGGTCGACTGCTGCGTCTGGGCAAGTGCGGCCCCGCAGCTGACGCTGATTGCTAACATGCTGGTGATCAGAACGCCTTTCATGAGAGATCTCCTTGGAAAATGCGTCCCTTCACCCCGCAAAACTGCGTTTAAAAAACTTTGTTCCAAACTAATGGAAGGAAACGGCAAGCGATCCGAGTGGCGGAACAAGCTCCACCTGATGACGTTACCGGCCTATAGCGACCCCGCTGCGAACAGCATGACGCGGCGCAGCGCAGAGGTGGCTCACGAGGAAAGGAGACAATCATGAGAATGCATCTTTCGGCGGCCGCGGCTGGGTTTTTGCTGCTTGCGGGTGTCGGCGCCGCTGCCGCTCAGGACGTGGTCATCGAACCGCAGCAGGAGACGATCGTACGCGAGTATGTGAAAAAGCAGCCTCTGGCGTCCGTCCAGCTCCCCGGCGTGGAGCTCAATGTCGGCTCGACCCTGCCTGATACCGTCGAGCTTCATGAAGTCCCCAACGTCAAATACCGCTACGTCGTCGTCGACAACCAGACCGTCCTGGTCGATCCAGGCACACGCAGGATCGTGAAGGTCATCCAGTGAGCAAGCGCGTCGCTTTGAAGGGACATGCGGCGCGTCTAGCATTGTCGACATCCCACACTGCTGCCCGTGTTGGGCATTCGGACGCAGAAAGGCCCGCCGTTTCGAAGCACGGCGGGCCTCATAGCGGAGACGACGTCCGGACAATTTCTGAACCAGCATTGGCTTAGAACACATGATCCCAGCACGCCCTGTGCTCGCCAGGCCCGAAACTTTGAGAGAATATTCCTGGCTTCGCATTTCGCGGGAAATACGGTGCTTTGATCCGACGGTCAGCATTCCCGATGATGCCGGCAAGGCTTGGCACTCCGCCTGGCCGCAACGACTTCAGAACCGACGGGATAGATCATGTCTGGGAACACCAACACTTTGCTCTCATTTCTCTCCGCAAGTATAAGCCGGCGCGCCGGTCTGGCTGTACTTTTCGCGTCGGCGGTTGCGATTGTCGGCCTTGCTGCGCCGTCGCTCGCCGAGGACAAGACGGCGGTCAAGGTCGGTATCATGAGCGGCGAGGACGAGGACGTCTGGCGCGTCGTCACCGCCCAGGCGGCGGAGAGGGGCCTGACAATCGAGACCGTGGTGTTCAACGACTATACCCAGCCGAATGAAGCGCTCGAGCGTGGCGAAATCGACGCCAACGCCTTCCAGCACAAGCCCTATCTCGACAACCAGATCAAGACGCAGGGCTATCACATCGTCCCGGTCGGCTATACCGGGGTCTGGCCGATCGGCCTTTATTCCAAGAAGTACGCGAAGATTGCCGACCTGCCAGAAGGCGCGGTCATTGGCGTGCCGAACGACCCGTCCAATGAGGGCCGCGCACTGCGCGTCCTGCAGAGCGAACATCTGATCAAGCTCAGGGAAGGCACCGGCATTCTGGCGACGACCACCGACATCGCCGAAAACCCGAAGCACTTGGTCATCAAGGAGCTGGACGCAGGCATCGTCGGGCGCTCGGTGGAAGACCTCGACGCGGCCGTAGTCAACACGGATTGGGCGCTTAAAAGCGGCCTCACACCGGAGAATCGCATCGCCCAGGAGGCGGTGGCCGACAATCCCTACCGCAATTTCATCGCGGTCAAGGCCGGCAATGAAAACCAGCCCTGGGTAAAGACATTGGTCGCCTCCTATCAGAACGAAAAGGTGAAGGCCGAATTCGATCGGGTCTACAAGGGAACCGGCATCAGCGCCTATTGATGCCGAGCTCGACTGGGCGCCGAAGCCCGGCATGGTAAAGCGGTCCGCGCTTCAACGCGGACCGCGATCGCGTTTGCGGGACACCAATACAGGAACTTTCATGAACCAGCATTTCGCCTCGGTCATCGAAGTCATGCATCCCGTCGGCGGCCGCTCCGCGGGACCGAACGATGTCGTGCGCCTCATCGAGCTGAAGCGCCGCTTCGGCGCGACAGCGGCGCTGGACGGCGTGTCGCTCAGCGTGCGCCAGGGCGAGATCCTCGGCATCATCGGCCGCAGCGGCGCCGGCAAGTCGACGCTGATACGCTGCCTGAACGGCCTGGAGCGGCCGGATTCAGGACAGGTCTACATCGAAGGCCGCGACATCAGCCGGCTCGGCGAGCGCGAATTGCAGCCGCTGCGCCGGCGCATCGGTATGATCTTCCAGCATTTCAACCTGCTGTCCGCCAAGACCGTCGAAGACAATGTAGCGCTGCCGCTCAAGATCGAAGGCCGGCCCAGGGCCGAACGCCTGGCGCGCGCCGCCGAGCTGCTCGAGCTTGTCGGGCTGTCGGAGAAGGCGAAAGCCTATCCGGCGTCGCTGTCGGGCGGACAGAAACAGCGCGTCGGCATTGCCCGGGCGCTTGCGGCGCGCCCGGCGCTGCTTTTGTCCGACGAAGCGACCTCGGCGCTCGACCCGGAGACGACCCGCTCCATCCTTGCCTTGCTGAGGGACATCAACCGGCAGCTTGGTCTGACCATCCTGCTGATCACACATGAGATGGAGGTGATCCGCTCGATCGCCGACCGGGTCGCGGTGATCGACGCTGGGCGGATCGTCGAACAAGGGCCGGTGTGGTCGGTCTTTGCCGACCCGAAATCGGCGATCACACAAAGCCTGCTCGGCGGCATCCGGCCGCAATTGCCGGCGGAGATCGCAAGCCAGCTAACGCAGAACGCCGGCGTGGAGGCGATCCTCAGGATCGACGTGGCCGGTGAGGCCGCCCGAAGCCCGCTTTTGTCCGATCTTGCCTCGGCAGTTCCCGGCTCGTTCCGCCTCGTGCATGGCGGCATCGATCACGTCCAGCAGCAGCCTGTCGGGACACTGTTCGTGGCGGTCGCCGGCAGCAATGAAGCTCACCTGGCAGAGGTGATCGCGTTCTTGAAAGCCCGCCAAGCGCGGGTGGAGGTGCTTGGCCATGTCGCCGGTTCTGTTTGAGCTTCTCGTCCGTTCAATCTGGGAAACGATCCTGATGACGGCCGCCTCCGGCCTCGTCTCGCTGGTTTTCGGGCTGCCGCTCGGCCTGGCGCTGGTCGCCACCGACCGCGGCGGCATCGCCGAAAACCTGTGGGTGAACCGCGCGCTTGGCGCTGTCATCAACGGCTTCCGCTCGGTGCCTTTCATCATCCTGCTGGTTGCGCTGATCCCGGTGACGCGGCTGATCGTCGGCACCTCGATCGGCACCTGGGCAGCGATCGTGCCGCTGTCGATCGCGGCGACGCCTTACTATGCCCGGATCGCCGAAGTGTCGCTGCGCGAGGTCGACCACGGGCTGATCGAGGCAGCACGCGCCATGGGCGGCAACCGCTGGACGATCATTCGCGAGGTACTGGTGCCGGAAGCGTTGCCCGGCATCGTCGCCGGCTTCACGGTGACGCTGGTGACGCTGATCGGCGCCTCGGCCATGGCCGGCGCCATCGGTGCCGGCGGCCTCGGCGACCTCGCCATCCGCTACGGCTACCAGCGCTTCGAGACATCCGTCATGATCGCCGTGGTCATCGTCCTGATCGTCCTGGTCTGCGGCATCCAGTGGGCCGGCGACCGGCTGGTCGCGAGGCTGGATCACAGGGCGTGACCGGCGAAACGCGGCCCAATCAATGCCTTTAATTTCCGGGAAAGTTCAGATTGTTCTCGATGGTCTCGCTCGCCCAAGCGAGCTTTTCGCGATCGTCGGGGCGCAAGGGAGCCTCGACCGCGACGGTGAACAAGTGCCAGGCGAGACTGTCGGATAGAAGCCATGTGGTGACCTGTTCGCTGAAGATCACGTGCCCCTTATCGAGTGTCTTGATGTTGCCGGTAATCAAGTCCGCACAGTGCAACATGGCCTCGGGGTAAGGGCTATCATGCCATGCCGCTAATGCAGCTGCTACATCCATTCCGGCAAGCACTATGCCCTCCAGCCAGGGAACCGCGTTCCCTTCATCGGGATGCATGGTCATCGCTTTTCGCCAGGCAGCCTGAAACAGCTCCTCGACAGCCTGCTGTTCTTCCAACGGCCAATCGCGCCAGGAGGTCCTTTCGAGCTTTGCGGCAATCACGTTGGCGTCGAACCCCATCGAAGGTTCGCCTTGGATGGCAAGTTCAAGCACTCTCGGCAGAAAGTGCCGGTAGTCATCGACGTCGCCGACCGTCCATATGGCCGATCCGGCATAGGCGCCGAGGTTTTCACCACTGAGCTCCCGAAGCGGACCACTGGATACTCCCCGAAAGATCGATTCCAAATCCTTGTACGGCGAGCCATGCAGGTGGCGGGGCGATGGATAAGACGCGAAAGCGGCATAGACGCGTTCGACTGCGTAGGCCAGTTCAGACGAGAGATCAGCCTCCAGGGGATTTGGGTTGCTCATCCGCTACGACTCCGAACAGGTCTCTGGCTTGCTCTGCGGTATAGTAGCCAAGCTTGACATCCCGAGCGACCAATTGCGGATCGCGCTGCAACGGATCGCCGTAGCCGCCGCCGCCCGGTGTGCCGACGCGCACGCGGTCGCCTGCCTTCAGCGCGATGTCCTGTTCCTTTGAGAGGTGCGGCGGCACATGTTCCTCGCCGTTGCGGAACACAGTCACCGTGTTGACCGCGCCGTCCTTGCCGCCGAGCGCGCCTTGCGGGCCGAACCGGCCGTGATCCATGACGAAAGAGGCGCGGGCGTCGCCGCGCAGGATCTCTACCTCATAGGCGAGCCCAAACCCGCCGCGGTGCTTGCCGGCGCCACCCGAGCCTTCGCGCAGCGCATAATGCCGGTAGAGCACCGGGAAGGCCTGCTCCATGATCTCGACCGGCGGCGACTTGGAGATGCCGATGGTCGAGCAGCCATTGGTCAGGCCGTCGTGACCGGCATTGCCGCCATAGCCGCCGCCGGAGATCTGGTACATGACATAATCGCGGCCACGGACCGGATCGTTGCCGCCGAGCGCGAAATTGCCGCTGGAGCCAGCCGGAGCCGCCGTCACCCTGTCCGGCAGGGCCTGCACCATCGCCGCGAACACCGCCTCGGCGATGCGCTGCGAAACCTCAGCCGCGCAGCCCGATACCGGCCGCGGATATTTGGCGTCGAGGAAGGTGCCTTCCGGCCGCTTGACGATCAGCGGCTCGAAGGCGCCGGCGCTGATCGGCACATCGGGGAAAATGTGCCGCATGGCGAGATAGACCGAGGACAAGGTCGTCGCCAGCACGCTGTTCATCGGCCCAGCGCAGGGCTTTGACGAACCGGAGAAGTCGAAGCTGAGCGTGTCGCCTTTTTTCTCGACTGCCAGCGCGATGATCAGCAGCTCGTTTACCACGCCGTCTGAATCGACGAAGGCCTGCGAGCGATAGATTCCGTCGGGAATGGCCGATATGTTGACGCGCATCTGTTCAGCGGCGCGGCGCCGCAATTCGGCGATCGCTTCGACAACCGTTTCATCTCCGTAACGATCCAGGATTCCGTTAAGCCTGTCCTGGCCGATCAGCAGTGCCGCCGCCTGCGCCCGGATATCGCCAATGCGCTGGTCGGCGACACGGATGTTGGAGCAGATGATGGCGTAGATCTCCGGGTCGAGCACGCCCTTCTTGAACAGTTTCACCGGCGGCAACCGCAAGCCTTCCTGCTCGACCGCCGTTGCCGAGGCGGAGAATCCGCCCGGCACCGAACCGCCAATGTCGGGCCAATGGCCGGTGTTCGACAGCCAGCAGAAGATCTTCCCGTCGCGGTAGACCGGCATGGCGAAGCGCACATCCATCAGATGGGTGCCGCCGAGATAGGGATCGTTGACGATGTAGATATCGCCCGGCTCGGGCGGCAGGCAGCGTCCGTCGGCGATCATCTCGATCACCGCTTTGGTCGAATACTGCATGACGCCGACGAACACGGGCAGGCCCTGGCTGCCTTGCGCGATCAGCGAACCATCGAGCGCCGAATAGATGCCATCCGAACGGTCATTGGCCTCGGCGATAACAGGCGAGAACGCGGCGCGCGAAAACGTCAGGTCCATTTCGTCGCAGACTTGCTGCAGGGCCGCCTGGAGGACCGAAAGCGTAATGGTGTCGAGCTGCGCCATCTCAGGCCTCACCGATGTCGATGATGATGTTGCCGTCGGCATCCGATCGCGCCCGGTCGCCGGGCTCCAGCACAGTCGTCGCGTCCATCTGTTCGAGGATCGCCGGCCCCATGATGACTGCGCCGAGCGGCAGCTTTTCCCTGCTGTAGACCGGCGTATCGTACCAGCGCCCGCCATACCAGACCGGCCGGATTTCGCGCCGCGCCTCTTCGAGCGTTTTGGCGCGCCCAGCCGGATCGATCAGCCGGGACAGATCGATGGTCGGCCGCACGCCAGTGACCGACGTGTTGAGGTTGACCAGATTGGCGCGGATCTCGGGTAGCTCGACCTTGAAGCGGGCGAAATAGGCACTCTCGAACAGTTGCTGCAGTCCCTCGCGTGTCACCGCAGACAACGGCAGCGGCACGTTGATGATATGCGTCTGGCCGACGAACTGCATGTCGGCGGAATGCGTGATACGGATTGCTTCCGGCTTCACCGCCTCCTTGCCGATCAGCTCCTCGCCTTCGTTTCGGTGCCGTTCCAATGTCTCGTGGAGTTGGGTTTCATCGAGACTGGCCACCGGCTGGTTGACCGTGTTGACGAAATCATGGCGCAGATCGGCGACGACGCAGCCGAGAGCATTGGTGATGCCCGGCCGCGCCGGCACCAGCACTTTCGGCAGGCCTAGTTCGCGCGCCAATGCCGTCGCATGCAGCGGCCCGGCGCCGCCGAAGGCGAACAGCGCGAAATCGCGCGGGTCGTGGCCGCGCGACACCGAGACCATGCGGATGGCGCCAGCCATCTTCACGTTGCCGAGCCGCAGCACCGCACCCGCCGCCTCGACGCCGGACAAGCCTGTGGCGCGGCCGATCCTGTCCTCGAATATACCGGTGACCCGCTCGACGGTGACCGGGTTTTCCACCGCGAGCAGCTTCTTCGGCGCCAGCCTGCCGAGCACCAGATTGGCGTCGGTGATGGTCGGCTCCAAGCCGCCGCGTCCGTAGCAGATTGGCCCGGGATTGGCGCCGGCGCTTTCCGGGCCGATCTGGATCAGGCCGGCCGCATCGACGCGGGCGATCGAGCCGCCGCCGGCGCCGACCGTATGCACCGCCACCATCGGCACGTGGATCGGCATCGCATATTCGATCTCGATCTCGTTCGACACCGCCGGCTCGGCGTTGCGGATCAGCGCCACGTCGGTTGAGGTGCCGCCCATGTCGTAGGTGACCAGATTTTCGAAGCCGGCGCGTTTTCCGGTATAGGCGGCAGCAATGACACCGGAAGCGGGGCCGGACATGACGGTCTTGGCCGACTCACGTGTGACAAAGCGGGCCGAGATCATGCCGCCATTGCCGTTCATGATCAGAAAGTCGCGGGCGTAGCCTTTTGCAGCCAGCTCCTTGCGCAGCCGTTCGACATAGCGTTCGAGGATCGGCTGCACCGAAGCGTTGACCGAAGCGGTCACCCCGCGCTCGAATTCGCGCGCTTCCGAAAGCAGGGCGTGGCCTGTCGTGATGTAGCCGTTCGGCCAAAGCTCGGCCGCTATCTCGGCGGCGCGCCGCTCATGCGCCGGGTTGGCGTAGGAATGCAGGAAATGGATGACGAGGGATTCGCAGCCGGCTGCGATCAGTTGTGAAATCGCTGTCCGCATCTCGGCCTCGTCGAGCGGGATGCGCACCGCGCCCGAGGCCTCGACCCGCTCCGACACTTCGAGCCGCAGATTGCGCGGAATGATCGGGACGAACGTGCCCGTCATGCCATAGGCCTGCGGCCGTGTCCGCCGGCCAAGCTCGATGACGTCGCGAAAGCCGCGCGTGGTGATCATGCCGGTCTTGGCCAGCCGGCGCTCCAGGACCGCGTTGGTGGTGGTCGTCGTGCCGTGCACGATGAGGTCGATGCCGTCGACCGGAAAGCCGGTGGCGCCAAGTGCTGCAACGACGCCGAACGCCTGGTTGTCGACCGTGGTCGGGGTCTTGGCGATATGCACCCGGCCACCGTCACGGCCGTCGATCAGAAGGAGGTCGGTAAAAGTTCCGCCGACATCGATGCCGGCGACGACGCCGCCAGTCGAATCCAGCGCTTGCGCCGAAAAATTCTGTCCCATTGTCGAAACCCGAAATGCCCGAACTGCCTAGATGCCTTAGTTTGGAAAGCTGTTTTACGGCGGCGTCTTGACGCAAATATCGTTTGTATACTAATAAATTCCGGACACAAGAGCTTACCGCTTCGGAGTGTGCAAACGGCACGCTGGAACCTGACCGGTTCGGGCGCGCAGGTGGAGATTTGGCGCCGGCGCTGAGCCGGCCCAGAAGGTTAGGTTTGATGAACACCACATCCGCGTTCAACACAGCCGGCGCCCGGCCGCTGCAGTTCCCGATACCGGCCAATGTCTATGCCGAAACCGTCGTCTCGGTGAAGCATTATACCGACCGGCTGTTTTCGTTCCGCATCACCCGGCCGCAGTCGCTGCGCTTCCGCTCCGGCGAATTCGTCATGATCGGCCTGCCCAATGCCGAGAAGCCAGTATTCCGCGCCTATTCGATCGCCAGCCCGTCCTGGGACGACGAACTCGAATTCTTCTCGATCAAGGTGCCGGACGGCCCGCTTACCTCGGAGCTGCAGAAAATCGGGATCGGCGATACAGTCATCATGCGGCAGAAGTCGACCGGCACGCTGGTGGTCGACGCGCTGACGCCGGCCAAGCGCCTGTTCATGATCTCGACAGGTACCGGCATCGCACCCTTCGCCAGCCTGCTGCGCGATCCCGACACCTATGAGAAGTTCGAGCAGGTGGTCCTGACCCATACCTGCCGCGACAATGCCGAGCTCACCTACGGCCAGGAGCTGGTGACAGCGCTTGAGAAGGACCCGCTGATCGGCGAACTGACCGGCGGCCGCGTCACGCTGTATAATTCGACGACGCGCGAGACCTCCGTGCGCATGGGCCGCATCACCGCGCTGATCGGCTCGGGCAAATTCTACACCGATCTCGGCATCGACAGGCTCAATCCCGAGACCGACCGCATCATGATCTGCGGCTCGATGCATATGCTCAAGGACGTCAAGGAACTGGCCGAAAGCCTCGGCTTCCAGGAAGGCTCGCTGCACCATCCGGCAAGCTTCGTCGTCGAGCGCGCCTTCGTCGGCTGAGACGCGCAGCTCAGCGTCCACTGGTTCGAGACCCTGATTTTGATCATGCGGTCAAAAATCGGCTGCCTTGACCGCCTTTTTCCGCTATGACTGCTTGAAGGACTCGTGAAGCGCTGCTTCACGGTCTATCTTCGGCATAAGTCGCTGAACAAGGGGCAGGAGATGAGCAGCACAATCCGCGAAACCGATCTCGGCACGTCCAAGATCACGCCGCTGCCGGCGCGCGCCGCCGCCAATGCGCCGATGCCGCAAGCCCATGGCATTGCTCGCAATCCCGGCATGAGGCTCGATCTCGGCTTCATGGAATCGATGCGCGGCGTCAACCGCTCGGCGCTGGAACGCCGCGTCGCCAGCCTGACCAAAAGACGCTCGATCAAGGCGGATAACCAGGCGGCCTGGCTGCTGCGCGCCGTCGCCTGCATGGACCTGACGACGCTGAACTCGAACGACACGGAAGAGCGCGTGCGCAGGCTCTGTGCCAAGGCAGTCAACCCGTTCCGTCGCGACATCGTCGAGGGGCTGGGCATTACTGGTGAAAAGATCCGCCCGGCGGCGGTCTGCGTCTATCATCCCTTCGTCGCCACCGCCGTAGAAGCGCTGCGCGGCGGCGGCGTCCATGTCGCCGCCGTTTCGACCGCCTTCCCGCATGGCCTTGCACCGCTTTCGACGCGCCTGCAAGAGATCGAAGCATCGGTCCGCGACGGCGCCGACGAGATCGACGTCGTCATCCCGCGCGGCCTGGTATTCGGGGCGAAATGGCAGGAGCTTTATAACGAGATCGTCTCGATGCGCGCCGCTTGCGGCGAGGCGCATCTGAAGGTGATCCTCGGTACCGGCGACCTCGCCACGCTGCGCAACGTCATGCTCGCCTCGATGGTGGCGATGATGGCGGGTGCAGATTTCATCAAGACCTCGACCGGCAAGGAAAGCGTCAACGCGACGCTGCCGGTCGGCCTTGCCATGGTGCGCGCTATCCGCGCCTATTTCGAGGAAACCGGCTATCTCATCGGCTTCAAGCCGGCCGGTGGCATTTCCACGGCAAAAGCCTCGCTCGATTGGCTGGTGCTGATGAAAGAAGAACTGGGCCGGCCGTGGCTGGAGCCGGAGCTGTTCCGCTTCGGAGCATCGAGCCTTTTGACCGATATCGAGCGCCAGCTCGAGCATCATCTGACCGGCCACTACTCGGCCAATCATCGCCACGCGATGGCGTGATTCGGAGCGCTTCATGAACATTCTCGAACGCTATCACGCCATGGAATACGGCCCGGCGCCGGAGGCGCGCAACGAGGCCGATGCGTGGCTTGCCGCGCGGGATTTCGGCAAAGCGCTGTTTATCGGCGGCGACTGGAAGGCAGCCAGCGGAGGCAAAACCTTCGACACCAGCGATCCGTCCTCGGGAAAGCTGCTGGCCAAGGTGTCGGATGCCGGTGCCGCCGATATCGACGCGGCGGTTGCGGCGGCCACAAAAGCGCTGCCGAAATGGAGCGCCAGCACCGGATATCAACGCGCCAAAGTGCTCTACGCCATCGGCCGCGCCATGCAGCGCCACCAACGGCTGTTCGCGGTGCTGGAATCGATCGACAATGGCAAGCCGATCCGCGAAAGCCGCGACATCGACGTGCCGCTGGCGATCCGCCATTTCATCCATCATGCCGGCTGGGCGCAGGCGCTGGACAGGGATTTTCCCGGCCACAAGGGCGTCGGCGTCGTCGGCCAGATCATCCCGTGGAACTTCCCGCTCTTGATGCTCGCTTGGAAGATCGCGCCGGCGCTCGCTGCGGGCTGCACCGTGGTGCTCAAACCCGCGGAATTCACGCCGCTCACCGCGATCCTGTTTGCCGAGATCTGCGGACGCGCCGGCGTGCCGAAGGGCGTCGTCAACATCGTCCAGGGCGGGCCGGAGGCGGGCGCAGCCATCGTCAACCATCCCGGCGTCCAGAAGATTGCCTTCACCGGTTCGTCCGAGGTCGGCAAGATCATCCGCAAGGCCACTGCCGGCTCGGGCAAAAAACTGTCGCTGGAGCTTGGCGGCAAGTCGGCATTCGTGGTTTTCGAGGATGCCGACCTCGACAGCGCCGTCGAGGGTCTGGTCGACGGCATCTGGTTCAACCAGGGCCAGGTGTGCTGTGCCGGCTCGCGCCTTCTGGTGCAAGAAGGCATCGCCGACGCCTTCATCGCCAAGGTCAAGACGCGGATGAGCCGGCTGCGCGTCGGCAGTCCGCTCGACAAGAACACCGATATCGGCCCGCTGGTCGATTTGACTCAGCTCGATCGCGTCAAGGGCCTGATCGCCGAAGGCGCCAAGCAGGGCGCGATCTGCTGGCAGCCGGACTCGGCACTGCCCGCCGCGGGCTATTACCATCTGCCAACGCTGGCGACCGGTGTTTCGCCGGCTAACATCCTGGCACAGGAAGAGGTGTTCGGGCCGGTGCTCGCCACTATGACCTTCCGCAACACCGAGGAAGCGATCGAGCTCGCCAACAACACACGCTATGGCCTGGCCGCTTCGGTGTGGAGTGAGAACATCAATCTTGCCCTGCACGTCGCGCCGCAATTGAAGGCCGGCGTCGTCTGGGTCAACGGCACCAATATGTTCGACGCCTCCTGCGGCTTCGGCGGCTACCGCGAGAGCGGCTTTGGCCGTGAAGGCGGGCGCGAGGGCATGTTCGAATATCTCTCGGCAAAACTGCCGCTCGGCCCGATCATCAAACCGGCAACGTCTTCGGCCCAACCTGTCGAGCAGGCGGAAGGTGGCGCCATCGACCGCACGGCAAAGCTGTTCATCGGCGGCAAGCAGGTCCGGCCGGACGGCAATTATTCCTTCGCCATCGCCAGCGCCAAGGGCAAGCTTGCCGGCGAGATCGGTCTCGGCAACCGCAAGGATATCCGTGACGCCGTCGCGGCCGCGCGCGCCTGCAAGGCCTGGCCTGAGGCGACCGCCTACAACCGCAGCCAGGTGCTCTATTACCTGGCCGAAAACCTTTCCGGCCGCGCAGACGAGTTTGCCGCCCGTTTGACCCAGCTCACCGGCGCGACCGCCAAGGCGGCGCGTGACGAGGTCGAGCTGTCGATCGAGCGCCTTTTCCTCTATGCCGGCTTGGCCGACAAATTCGAGGCCCGCGTCCACCAGCCGCCGGCCCGCGCCGTCACATTGGCGCTGCACGAGCCAGTCGGCGTCGTCGGCATCATCGCGCCGGACAATGCGCCTCTGCTTGGCCTGATCTCGCTGGTGGCGCCGGCGCTTGCCATGGGCAACACCGTAGTCGCAGTGCCATCCGAAAAATACCCGCTGCTTGCCACCGACCTCTACCAGGTCATCGAATATTCCGACGTTCCCGCAGGCGCCATCAATATCGTTACCGGCCGTAGCGCCGAGCTTGCCGGCGTATTGGCCAAGCATGACGATGTCGACGGGCTCTGGGTGTTCGCCGATGCCGAGACTTGCGCCAAGGCCGAGGCCGAGTCCATCGGCAATCTCAAACGCGTCTGGACCGGCAACGGCCACAGCCTCGACTGGCCCTCGAACGAAGCAGCCGGCGATGCCTTGCTGCGCCGTGCGATCGAGGTCAAGAACGTCTGGGTGCCCTACGGCGACTGAGTGTCCCGGAGGGACGTCCGGGCTTGACGGGCCAACAAATGTTCTTTACCGAGAAAAAACATTTGGTTGGCAGGGCGAATATCGAAACAGGCGGGATGGTACTGCCCGGCTGGCACATTGCGCCCCGGCCTTGTGCCGGTAAAAAGCCGAACGATCACAGACGGGCGAGGAGAGAAGCATGGCGGATCTGACAGGCAAGATCGTTGTCGTCACGGCGGCGGCGCAAGGCATCGGCCGGGCAAGTGCGCTGGCTTTCGCCAAGGCCGGCGCCGTCGTCCATGCCACCGACATCAACGAGGTGGTGCTCGCCGACCTCGGCAAGACGCCCGGTATCAAGACCCGCAAGCTCGACGTGCTGAACGACGAGGCGGTGAACGCCGCGTTTGCCGAGATCGGCGCCGTCGACGTGCTGTTCAACTGCGCCGGCTTCGTCCATTCCGGCTCGATCCTCGAGATGAAGGACGGCGACCTCGACTTTGCCTATGATCTCAATGTCCGCTCAATGATCCGCACCATCCGCGCCGTGCTGCCCGGCATGCTGGAGCGCGGCGACGGCTCGATCATCAACATGGCGTCGCTGGCCAGTTCGACCAAGGGCGTGCCGAACCGCTTCGTCTATGGCCTAACCAAGGCAGCCGTCATCGGCCTGACCAAGTCGGTCGCCGCCGACTATGTCGGCAAGGGCATACGCTGCAATGCGATCTGTCCGGGCACGGTCGAAAGCCCGTCGCTGCAGGACCGCATGCATGCGCAGGGCGACTACGAAGCAGCTCGCGCCGCCTTCATCGCGCGCCAGCCGATGGGCCGCCTCGGCACGCCCGAGGAAATCGCCGACCTCGCCGTCTATCTGGCCGGCGCCACCTATACGTCGGGGCAGGCTTATAATATCGACGGTGGCTGGTCGATCTAAGAGGCCATTTGAAAACCCTACTCCGCCGGGCGCCTGACGCGGCTTTCTGCGCTTCCGGTGCTCACGTACTTTAAGTACGCTCCGCTCCGGTTCTCGAAACCCACGCCATTCGCCGCAGCGGAGCGAGTTTGCAAACGGCCTCTGGTCGCAACTGGGAGAAAACTGCATGAAACTGCTGCGCTATGGCGAGGCGGGGAGCGAACGCCCCGGCCTGCTCGATGCGGATGGAACGATCCGCGACCTCTCCGCCCATGTCACCGACATTGCCGGCAAGACGCTCGATCCGGCATCGCTCGAGACATTGTCGAAGCTCGATCCGAAAACGCTACCGGCGGTTTCCGGCAAGCCACGCATCGGCGCCTGCGTCGCCGGCACCGGCAAATTCATCTGCATCGGTCTCAACTATTCCGACCATGCTGCCGAAACCGGCGCCACCGTGCCGCCGGAGCCGATCATCTTCATGAAGGCAAGCTCGGCTATTGTCGGGCCGAACGACGACGTGCTGATCCCGCGCGGCTCGGTGAAGACCGACTGGGAGGTCGAGCTCGGCGTGGTGATCAGCAAGACTGCGAAGTATGTCACCGAGGCCGAGGCGCTGGATTATGTCGCCGGCTATTGCGTCGCGCACGACGTCTCCGAGCGCGCCTTCCAGGCCGAGCGCCAGGGCCAGTGGACCAAGGGCAAGTCCTGCGACACGTTCGGGCCGATCGGCCCGTGGCTGGTGACCAAGGACGAGATCAAGGACCCGCAGAACATCCCGATGTGGCTGACGGTCAACGGCAAGACCATGCAGAACGGCTCGACCAAGACCATGGTCTTCGGCGTCGCTTATCTCGTCTCCTATCTCAGCCAGTTCATGTCGCTGCACCCGGGCGACATCATCTCTACCGGCACGCCGCCCGGCGTCGGCCTCGGCATGAAGCCGCCGGTCTTCCTGAAGCCCGGCGACGTGGTCGAGCTCGGTATCGAAGGGCTGGGCATCCAGAAGCAGACGTTCAAGGCGGATTTGTAGGCGCTCTTCCTTCTCCCCTTGGGGGAGAAGGTGGATCGGCGCGCAGCGCCGAGACGGATGAGGGGTGCTGCAAGAAAACGAGGCGTGAAAACATCAGGGGATTTTAGGCACTTACGCCTTCAGCGTAGCGATCCGTCCAACACCCCTCATCCGACCGAGCTTCGCTCGGCCACCTTCTCCCACAAGGGGAGAAGGGGAGTCGGCGCCTGCGCTATTTCAGCACCTTCCCATCAGCCCCAAACCGGTATGTCTTTGCCGGATCCGGCGTCGCGTAGAGCGTGGCACCCGGTTCGGCGTTATAGACGCCGAAGATGCGCACTGTGATCAAGCCGGCCTTCTCGCAGTCGAGATAGAGGTTGGTGTCGGCGCCAAGGTGCTCGGCATGGACAACCGTGCCTTTCCAGGCACCGGATTTCGGATCGACGGTCAGGTGCTCGGGACGGACACCGATGGTCTTGGCCGTCTCGCCAAGCCTGGCCCCGTCGACGAAGTTCATCTTCGGTGAGCCGATGAAGCCGGCGACGAATTCATTTGCCGGCGAATTGTAAAGCTCCATCGGTCCGCCGATCTGCTCGATCTTTCCCGCGTTCAGCACGACGATCTTGTCGGCCAGTGTCATCGCCTCGACCTGGTCGTGGGTGACATAGATCATCGTGGCCTTCAGCCGGCGATGCAATTGCGCGATCTCCAGCCTGGTGTTGACGCGCAGTGCGGCGTCGAGGTTCGACAGCGGCTCGTCGAACAGAAAAAGCTTGGGCTCACGCACCACGGCGCGGCCGATGGCGACGCGCTGGCGCTGGCCGCCGGACAACTCGGCCGGCCGCCTCGAGAGGTAGGGCTCCAGCGACAGCATCGAGGAAGCGATGCCGATGCGGCGGTCGATCTCGGCCGCCGGCGTGCCCGCCTGCTTGAGGCCGAGGCCCATATTGTTCTTCACAGTCAGATGCGGATAGAGCGCATAGGTCTGGAACACCATGGCGATACCGCGCTTGGCCGGCGGCGTGGCGGAGACGTCCGCCCCGTCGATCACCACGCGGCCCGAGGTCGAGTCCTCCAGCCCGGCAATGACCCTGAGCAGCGTCGACTTCCCGCAGCCGGATGGACCGACGAAGACGACGAACTCGCCATCCGTCACCTCGAGGTTGATGCCCTTCAGCACCTCGACCGGCCCGAAGGCTTTTTTCACATTCTCGATGTTCAGCGAGCCCACGGCTTCGTCCCTGTTCTAGAGTTTCACGGCGAGGCCGCTGCGCACGCTCTCGTCTGCGGCAAGACAGACGGCGAGCGACTTCACCGCGTCGTCCATGTGGCGGGTCAAGTCCAGATCCTCGCGGATCGCCTTCAGCACAAACGCCTGTTCCAGGTCGCAGAGGTCCTGATGGCCGGGCTCGCCTTGCATCGACAGCATTTCGTCGGGTTTGGCGAACTTGCCATCCGCGCCGGTCGCCGCGCTGTGCAGGCGGATGGTCGAGGTCTTGGTGTGGGTGTCGATGTCGTCGGACCTGACACCCTCCTTCATGACGATCGACACGCAGCCATTGGGCGAGATCACGTCCTTGACGAAGAAAGCCGTCTCCGAAATCATCGGCCCCCAGCCGGCCTCGTACCAGCCGACCGAACCGTCGTCGAATAGCACCTGCAGATGACCGTAATTGTACATTGACGGCGCGATCTCGTCGCTCAGCCTCAGCCCCATGCCGCGCACCTCGACTGGCCTGGCGTCGGTGATCTGCAGCATCACGTCGAGATAATGCACGCCGCAATCGACGATCGGCGATGTCGTCTGCATCAACTGCTTGTGCGTCTCCCAGCTATGGCCGGAGGATTGCTGGTTGAGGTTCATGCGGAACACGTAAGGGCCGCCGAGCTTGCGCGCCTCGGCGATCAGCCGGATCCAGGACGGGTGATGGCGCAGGATGTAGCCGATCACCAGTTTTTTGCCGTTGGCCTTGGCTGCCGCGACCACGCGCTTTGCATCGGCGACGGTGGTTGCCAGCGGCTTTTCGAGGAAGACGTGGCAGCCGGCCTCGAACGCCTTGACCGCATAGTCAGCATGGCTGTCGGAATAGGTGGCGATGCAGGCGACATCGGGCTTTTCGTCGCGTAGCGCCTCATCGAAGGAACGCCGGATGGCGTAGGTCGAAAGCCCTTCCGGCAGCGGCACATCGGAGCGGTTGACCAGCGCGGCGATCTGGAATCCCAGATTGGTGTGATAGGCCAGCGCATGGCTGCGCCCCATATTGCCGAGCCCGGCGACGACAACGCGAAGGGGTTTTTGCGAATTCACTTGACCGCTCCCGAAGTGATGCCGCGGATCAGCTGCCGCGAGAAGATGACGTAGAGGATCAGCACCGGCATGATCGCCAGCGACAGTGCCGCCAGGATGGCATTCCAGTTGGTGACGAACTGGCCGAGGAACAGTTGCGCGCCGAGCGTCACCGTCTTGGTTTCCTCCGACGGCGCCAGGATCAGCGGGAACCACAGATCGTTCCAGATCGGGATCATGGTGAAGACGGCGACCGTCGCCATAGATGGCCTGACCAGCGGCAACACCAGGCGGAAGAAGATGGTGTATTCCGATAGCCCGTCGATGCGGCCGGCGTTCTTCAGATCGTCCGACACCTGCTTCATGAATTCCGACAGGATGAAGACGGCAAGCGGCAGGCCTTGCGCCGTATAGACCAGGATCAGCGCTGTCAGCGTGTTGACTAGCCCGCTCGCCACCATCAATTGCAGGATGGCGACGGTGGCAAGGCGGATCGGGATCATGATGCCGAGCGCCAGATAGAGCCCCATCAGCGAATTGCCGCGGAAGCGGTATTCCGACAGCGAGAAAGCCGCCATGGCGCCGAACAAAAGCACGAAGAACAGCGAGGCGACGGTGACGACAAGGCTGTTCTGGAAATAGTGGATGAAATCGCCCTGGCCGATCACCGTCGTGTAGCCGATTAGATCGAAGGTTTTCGGCGTCGGCGGCGCCAGCGGCGCACCGAAGATGGCGGCGCGCGACTTGAATGAGTTGACGATGACGATGATTACCGGAAACAGCGCGATCGCCGTGTAGGTCAGAAGGATCGCATGCGCGCCAATGGTGCGGGGCAGCGAGCGGGTTGCGGTGCTCATGGTCGCGCTCCCCTAAAACTGGTAGCGACGCAAGCGCGTCTGTACGAGGAACAGATAGACGCAGACGCCGCCGAGGATGATCAGGAACATCATCGTGGCGATCGCCGCGCCCATGTTGGGATCGCCGACCTGCAGCTGGAAACCGAAGAAGGCGCGGTAGAGGAAGGTGCCGAGAATATCCGTTGAATAGTTCGGCCCGGCCAGCGCGCCTTGCGCGGTGTAGATCAGGTCGAAAGCGTTGAAGTTGCCGACGAAGGTCAGGATCGAGATGATGCCGATCGACGGCAGGATGAGCGGCAGCTTGATCTTCCAGAACTGCGCCATCCCGGTGATGCCGTCGCATTCGGCCGCTTCGATCACCTCCTCGGGAATGGACAGCAGTGCCGCATAGATCAGCATCATCGGGATGCCGACGAACTGCCACACCGAGATCAGGCTGAGCGCGGTCAGCGCATATTGCGCCTTGCCGAGCCAGGGCGTGAACAGGCTTTTCAGGCCGACAAGGTCCATCATATGCGGCGCCACGCCCCATAGCGGCGACAGGATCAGCTTCCAGGCGAAGCCGACGATGACGAAAGACAGGATCGTCGGCACGAAGATCGCCGTGCGGTAGAAGGCGGAAAACCGTAGCCTGGGGCTGGACAGAAGTGCGGCCAAAAGGACGCCGATCGGGTTCTGCACCAGCATGTGGATGATGAAGAACCAGACATTGTTCCTGAGCGCGTTCCAGAAATTGACCGACCAGTTGGGATCACCGAACAGCATGCGGAAATTTTCCAGTCCGACGAAGACCTGCGACTGGTTGATGTTGCGGAACAGCGACAGCTGCAGCGTGCCGGCCAGCGGCAGGATCATGATCGCCGTATAGACCAGCAGCGCCGGCGCCAGGAAAACGCCGATATGCCAACGGAACGGTCTTTTCGGTGCTGCGGCCATGCGTTCGGTCCCCGCCGATCAGGTCTTGCTATTGCCGCCAAAGGGCGCGGCGCCTCCCTCCCCCTCGAGGGGAGGGTACCTCGCAAAGCGAGGCGGGTGGGGTCGGCAGAGGAGCACGCCATCGTCGTTCGACCGTGCTTTCCAGCAGCGATCAAGCCGCAGTCTGCCTCGACCGACCCCCTCTGTCGCCTTCGGCGACATCTCCCCCTCGAGGGGGGAGACAACGCTTCGCCGCGCTTTACTTCGCCGGCTTGTACCAGCTGTCGAGGCCGTCCTGCAGCTTCTTGGCGGCAGCTTCCGGCGTGTCGGTGCCGTTGATGACGTTGGCCGATTCAACCCACGTCTCGTTTTCGAGGTTCGGCGTGCCGCGCGACAGGATCTGGTAGGTCGAGCGGATCGTCGACTTGCACTTGCCGCGCCAGGAGACGAATTCCTGGGCCAGCGGGTCTTCCATCTTCACCGGGGTGTTGTTCAGGCTGAAGAAGCCCGGCAGCGCGTTGGCGTAGATGGTGGCGAAATCCGGCGAGGCCACCCAGGACAGGAAGGTCTTGGCCGCATCCGCGTTCTTCGAGGCCGCATTGAGGCCCATGCCGATGTCGGTGTGGTCGGAGATGTAGCAGGTGTCGCCGGCCTTCTGCACCGGCGGCGGGAAGGCGCCCATCTTGAACTGCGCCTGCGTGTTGAACAGGCCGATCTCCCACGAGCCGGCCGGGTAGATGGCGGCGCGGCCGAGCGTGAACAGGTTCTGGCTGTCCGGATAGGTCTGCGCCTCGAAGCCGTCGCCGAGATAGTCCTTCCACTTGGCCAGTTCCTTGAAGGGCTCGACCCACTGCGGATCGGTCAGCTTCTGCTCGCCCTTGATCAGCGCCAGGCGGCCTTCCTCGCCCTTCCAGTAGTTCGGGCCGATGTTCTGGTAGCCCATGGTCGCCGCTTCCCAGAGGTCCTTGGTGCCCATCGCCATCGGGATGTAGGTGCCGTCGGCCTTGATCTTGTCGAGCGCGGCGAAGAATTCGTCGCGCGTCTCCGGCACCTTGATGCCGAGCTTGTCGAAGGCGTCCTTGTTGTAGATGAAGCCATGGATGACGGAGGCCATCGGCACGCAGAAACTCGACTTGCCGTCGTCGGTCTGCCAGGCGGCCTTGGCGACGTCGGAGAAGTTCTCCATGCCGGGCAGGGTCGAGATGTCGGCGAGGTTGCCCTTCTTGAAGAGTTCCAGCGACTTGTCGAACGGGCGGCAGGTGATCAGGTCGCCGGCCGAGCCGGCGGCGAGCTTGGCGCCGAGGGCGGCGTCATATTCGGTCGGCGCCGACGGCGCGAACACCACCTTGATGCCCGGGTTCTTGGCTTCGAAGGCCGGGATCAGCTTGTCCTTCCAGATGGCAAGGTCGTCGCCGCGCCAGCTTTCGATGTTGAGCGTTACGTCGTCGGCATAAGCCACCCCGGCGGAGCCGAGAATGCTGGTGCCGAGAAGAAGTGCCGTCAGTAGCTTCGTTGTCATGCTCAGTCTCCCTGTTGACCTTTTTCAGGTTCGGTTTTGATGAGAACAGAGGCATTGCGCCCCTTGCTCCCCTCGATCGCGGAAAGGGCCGGCCGCAGCTTGTGGCCAGTCCCTTCCAATATCTTCTCGGCTGCATCGGCGCTGGCGGCGCCGGCGGCGAGCAGAATAGCGGTCTTGACGACGCCGCCGCTCCTTTCGAGCAGGCGCGCCGCCTCGTCCTTGTCGCGCCCGCTGACAGCGGCGACGATGCGTGCGGCGCGGTCGCGCAGCTTGATGTTGTCGGCCATGAGGTTGACCATGTAGCCGTCATGGACATGGCCGAGATGGATGGCGGCGAGCGTCGACAGCATGTTGAGCGCGATCTTCTGGGCGGTGCCTGCGCCCATGCGCGTTGAGCCGGCAATCAGCTCCGGCGGCGTTTCGAGCAGGATGGCGATGTCGGCCAGCCGCAACAGCGGCGCATCCCTGTTGTTGGCGATGGCAATGGTCGCCGCACCGCGGCGCCTGGCGTCCTCGATCGCCCTGACTGCATAAGGTGTCGAGCCGCTGGCCGAGACGGCGATCAGGCAGTCGCCCTTGCCGATGCGGGCGGCGGCAACTGCTGCCGAAGCTTCCTCGGTGTCGTCCTCCGGCCCGCCGGCCAGTGTCTTGAAGGCCTCGTCGCCGCCGGCGATCAGGATGGCGATGCGGTCGCGTTGGATGCCGAAAGTGCCCGGGAGCTCAAGCGCATCGGCCAGTGCCATCAGGCCCGAACTGCCGGCAGCCGCATAGGCGAGCTTGCCGCCGCTTTTCAGTCTGCTTGCGATGATTTCGGCTGCCGCAGCAATGGCAGGAATGGCGCCGTGCACGGCCTTGGCGGCCTCGATCTGTGCGTTGGCCAAAGAGGAAAGGACGGCTTCCGGGGCCTGGATATCCAGTCCCTCGGCATTCTGGTGAAGCGCTTCGGTGCGCGTTTCGGCCATCCGCTTTCCTCCAATCGAGAAAACCATACCAAAAAAATACCACTTGTCCACACGCATTAATGAAATCCTTGCGGCAGTGCAGGCTTGCGAACGAAATTGGCTGATTTTCCAACAAACTACGCCTTAACTTTTTTGAAACGGAAATTAATCCTTGGCTATTGGTATTTTATTGGTATTATCCGCCCGGAGGAGAAATCGCGTGAAATTCGTGCTCGGCATCGATGGCGGCGGCACCAGCTGCAGGGCGGCCCTTGCAACGGCCGACGGCATCGTCCTCGGCCGCGCCAAAAGCGGTGCCGCCAACATCCGAACCGATCTCACCGGCGCCAGGACGAACATCGTCGACGCAGCGCAGCAGGCCTTTGTCGCCGCGGGCAAGGATCCCGCACTGATCCCGCAAACTCCGGCCGTTCTCGGTCTTGCAGGCGCCAACGTCGGCACCTACCGGCAGCAGCTCGAAGCGATCCTGCCGTTTCGCATCAGCCGTGTCGAGACCGACGCCGAGATCGCGCTGGAAGGCGCGGTTGGCTCAGGCGACGGCGCCATGGCCATCCTCGGCACCGGCACCGCCTATATGGCACGCAAACAAGGCAAGTCGCGCGCCATCGGCGGCTGGGGGTTCCAGGTCGGCGACCAGGGCAGCGGCGCCCGCATCGGCCGCGACCTGCTCGAGCAGACGCTGCTCGCCTATGACGGCATCCGCCAGGGATCGCCGCTGACGGAGACCATGCTCGCCATTTTCCGCAACAATCCCGAGGATCTGGTCGAATTCACCACCAACGCCAAGCCCGGCGATTTCGGCGGCTTCGCGCCCAAGGTGTTCGAACATGCCGAAAAAGGCGACGTCGTCGCTATCTGGATCCTCGACAAGGCGGTCGCCGATGTCGAAGCAGCGCTTGGCGTGCTCGACCTGGGCGGCGGCGATCCGCTCTGCCTGCTCGGCGGGCTGGCGCCGCTTTACGCGCCGCGCCTGTCGGCCCGCTACCGGGCGCTGCTGAAACCGCCGCTCGACGACGCTCTGGGCGGCGCGGTTCAGATGGCGGCTCGGATTTTCGCAAACACGGCGGAGGCAGCTCGATGAGTGAGGCCGCCGACCAGATATTCGCGGCGCTGAAACAATCGTCGCAGAGTGGCGCGCCGCTCTATCTGCAGCTCAGGAAGAGTATCGAGGATGCGGTCAAACGCGGGCTGATCGGACCTGGCGATGCGCTGCCTTCCGAGCGCGACATCGCTAGCAAGGCCGACATTTCGCGCGTCACCGTGCGCAAGGCGGTGCAGGACCTGGTCAAGGGCGGCATCCTCGTCCAGCGCCATGGTTCCGGTACCTTCGTTGCGCCACGTATGGAGCGCGTCGAGCAGTCGCTGTCGATGCTGACCTCGTTTACCGAGGACATGGCACGGCGCGGCATGGCGGTGCGTTCGGCTTGGCTCGACCGCGGCCTCTATCCGCCGTCGCCCGACGAGATGATGGTGCTCGGCCTGGCATCGAACGAATTGGTTGCGCGCGTGGCGCGCCTTCGTATCGCCAACGACACGCCGCTGGCGATCGAGCGCGCCTCGCTATCGACAAGCGTGCTGCCCGATCCGGCGGCGATTGGTTCGTCGCTCTACGCCGCGTTGGAAAAGACCGGCAACAGGCCGGTGCGGGCGGTGCAGCGCATTTCCGCCACCAATCTCGGCGATAGCGACGCACAGCTGCTGGAAGTGCCGCCGGGCATTGCCGGCCTGCACATCGAGCGTATCTCCTATTTGGCGAGCGGCAAGGTGATCGAGTTTACCCGCTCCATCTACAGGGGCGACGCCTATGATTTTGTCGCCGAACTCCGGCTGAGCGGGCCGGGCGAAGAGGGCCGGCCATGACCGCGACAACGACCCATATGCGGCGCGAGATCGAGGAGATCCCGGAGGCCACCGCCCGTCTGCTCGATGGCTCGGCCGCGGTGCTGACGGAAGCTGGACGCGGCATTCGCGAGCGCGATCCGAATTTCGTCGTCACCGTGGCGCGCGGCTCGTCCGACCATGCCGCGACCTTCATGAAATATGCCGTGGAGTTGACCGCCGGGCTGGCGGTTGCATCGGTCGGCCCGTCGATCGCCTCGATCTATGGCGCCAAGCTGAAGCTGGGCGGCTCGGCCTGCCTGGCGATCTCGCAGTCCGGCAAGAGCCCGGACATCGTTGCAATGGCGCAAGCGGCGAGGACCGGCGGTTCGCTGACCGTCGCCATCACCAACACCGCCGATTCGCCGCTGGCGCGGGCTTCGGACTACGCGATCGACATCCTGGCCGGACCGGAGCGCAGCGTCGCGGCGACGAAGACCTTCGTCAATTCAGCCGTCGCAGGACTCGCCTTGATGGCGCATTGCACCGGCGACGACAAACTTCTGGTGGCGCTCGCGCGCTTGCCGGAGCATTTTCGCAAGGCGATCGCCTGCGACTGGATGGCGCTGGCCGGGGCGCTGGAGACGCAAAAGTCGCTGTTCATTCTCGGTCGCGGCCCGTCGGCGGCGATCGCCAACGAGGCGGCGCTGAAATTCAAGGAAACCTGCGCCATGCATGCGGAAGCCTATAGTGCCGCCGAGGTCATGCACGGCCCGCTGGCGCTGGTCGGTCCCGGTTTCCCGGTGCTGGCGCTGGCTGCTCGCGATGCGTCCGAGCCATCGGTGGCCGATGCCGCCGACAGCCTGGCCGGCAAGGGCGCTGCCGTCTTTGTGACGTCGAACAAGGCAAAGAGCGCTCAGCGCCTGCCGCATGTCGCAACCGGTCATCCGCTGACCGACCCGCTGACGCTGATCGTGTCGTTCTATGGTTTCGTCGAGGCTTTTGCCCGCCATCGCGGCCTCGACCCCGACACGCCGCCCAATCTGCGCAAGGTAACGGAAACCCTATGAGCGACCGTTTTGCCCTGACTGGCGCCCGGATTTTCGATGGCGACGACTGGCACGACAATGCGGCGCTTGTCGTGCGCGACGGCCTCGTCGAGGCCATTGTTGCCGCCGGTGCCATTCCATCCAATGTTGCGCATATCGAGACCGGCGGCGGCATGCTGGCGCCTGGATTCGTCGATCTGCAGGTCAATGGCGGCGGCGGCGTCATGCTCAACGACCATCCGGACGTCGCCTCGATCGAGACCATCTGCCGGGCGCACGCACCCTTCGGCACGGCGGCGCTGTTGCCGACGCTGATCACCGACACGTCCGAGATCACCGCCGCGGCGGTTGCGGCCGGAGCCGAGGCGGCATGGAGGAAGGTGCCGGGGTTCCTGGGCCTGCACCTCGAAGGGCCGCATCTGTCGATCGCCCGCAAGGGCGCACATGACCCGGCTTTGATCCGGCCGATGCTAGACTCCGACCAGACGATGCTGATCGCCGCACGGAAAAACCTGCCCGTGCTGCTGACGACGGTGGCGCCCGAATCCGTCGAGCCCAGCCAGGTGTCGGCGCTTAGCAAGGCCGGCATTGTCGTCAGCATCGGCCATTCCGATACCGGCTATGCCACGGCTCGCGCCTTTGCCGAGGCCGGCGCAACGGTGATCACCCATCTGTTCAATGCGATGAGCCAGATCGGCAATCGCGAGCCGGGGCTGGCGGGCGCCGCAATCGATACAGGCACATTCTATGCCGGCATCATCGCCGACGGTATCCATGTCGATCCGGCCACCATGGCCATCGCCTTGCGCGCCAAGCAGGGCCCGGGCAAGATCCTGCTCGTTACCGATGCCATGGCGACGATCGGCACCGACATGACCTCGTTCACGCTGAACGGCCGCACCATCCACCGCAAGGATGGCAGGCTGACACTTGCCGACGGCACGCTGGCGGGCGCGGATCTCGACATGATTTCCGCGGTGCGCTTCATGCACCGCGTCGTCGGCCTCGACCTCGACGAAGCCTTGCGCATGGCCTCGCTCTATCCGGCGCAGGCGATCGGCCAATCGCACCGGCTCGGGCGCTTCGCCAACGGTACCGCGGCCAACATCGTTTCGCTGTCGGACGATCTGGACATTAAAAGCGTCTGGATCGATGGTGCCAGGGTTTTTGCAGGCAGCCCTGCTCGTTAGGGTTAGCCGGCTTTGGACGTATAGAGGTCCTTGTAGGCTTCGCGCAGCAGGTTCTTCTGCACCTTGCCCATCGTGTTGCGCGGCAGTTCGTCGACGAAGATCACCCGTTTCGGATGCTTGTACCTAGCGAGGCGCCCGGCGATGGCCTCGACGATCCCTGCGGCGCTGATGGTCGAGCCCAGCGCCCTCACCACGACAGCGGTGACGCCTTCGCCGAAATCCGGATGGGCAACGCCGATGACAGCGCTTTCGGCGACGCCAGGCAGTGCGTCGATCTCGCTCTCGACTTCCTTTGGATAGATATTGTAGCCGCCGGAAATGATCAGGTCCTTGCCGCGGCCGACGATGTGGACATAGCCGTCAGCATCGATCAGTCCGAGATCGCCGGTGATGAAGAAACCGTCGTCACGGAACTCCGCTTTGGTCTTTTCCGGCATGCGCCAGTAGCCGCAAAAGACATTGGGACCCCTCACCTCGATCATGCCGACATCGCCCTTGGCAAGTGTTTCGCCGCTCTCGGGGTCGGTGATGCGCAGGGAAACGCCGGTCAGGGGAAACCCGACCGTGCCGGCACGCCGCTCGCCATCATAAGGATTCGACGTGTTCATGTTGGTCTCGGTCATGCCGTAGCGCTCGAGGATGGCGTGGCCGGTGCGCTCTCGCCAGGCTCTGTGCGTCTCGGCCAAAAGCGGCGCCGAGCCGGAAATGAACAGGCGGATGTTTTTCGCCGCTTGCCGGTTCAAACCGTCCTGCTGCAGCAGGCGGACGTAGAAGGTCGGCACGCCCATCAGCACGGTGGCCCGCGGCAGCAGCGAGACGATGCGGGCCGGGTCGAATTTGGTTTCGAACAGCATCGAGGCGCCGGCCATCAGGACGACATTGGTGGCGACGAAAAGGCCATGCGTGTGGAAAACCGGCAGCGCGTGAATCAGCACGTCTGCGGCAGTGAAGCGCCAGAGGTCGACCAGCACCCGCGCATTGGAGGCGAGGTTTTCGTGGCTGAGCATGGCGCCTTTCGAACGGCCGGTGGTGCCGGATGTGTAGAGGATCGCAGCAAGGTCGTCCGGTCCGCGCGCCACGTCGTGGAAGTCCACGGCCGTCTCGGAGGCGCGATCGGTCAACGAACCCTCGCCCTTGCTGCCGAGTGTCGCGACCGCAGCGCCCGAGGCCTGCGCCAAAACGCCGATCTCGGTCACTCGCGCCGGGTCGCAGACGATCAGTCGTGGTTCGGCATCCCTGAAGAAGTAGTCGAGTTCGGTCAGCGTATAGGCGGTGTTGAGCGGCAGGAAGATCGCGCCGGCACGCAGGCAAGCGAGATAAAGGAAAATGGCCTCCGGGCTCTTCTCGACCTGAACGGCGACGCGGTCGCCGGCTTCGACGCCCAGCTGCGACAGCACATGTGCCAGTTGAGCGGAGCGCGCCAGCATTTCGCCATAGCTGATCGAGCTCCCGTCATCTGCCTCCATCAAAAGGCGTCCGGGCGTGGGCATCCGGGCACGGAAAGCATCGAACAGATGGTTGCTCAAAAGTTCCCCCGAGCGGCTGTCTCCGGCCGGACGGCGGCGGTCAGCCGGCCGCCTTGTCCGCCGCTGCCCTGATTGCCTCGATGTTTGCCCGATAGGCTGCGACGCTGCCGCCCTTGAAAATGGCCGCACCGGCGACCAGCACGCTGGCGCCGGCGGCGGTGACCAGGGGCGCAGTTTCCGGCGAAATGCCGCCGTCGATCTCGATCCGGATCGGCCTGTCACCGATCAGCGCCTTCACCCGCTTCACCTTGTCTACGATCGCCGGAATGAAGGCCTGACCGCCGAAGCCCGGATTGACCGTCATGATCAGGATCAGATCGAGCCGGTCGAGCACGTATTCGATCATCGTCTCCGGTGTCGCCGGGTTGAGCGACACACCGGCCTTCTTGCCAAGATTTTTGATCGTCTGCAGCGAGCGGTCGAGATGCGGCCCGGCTTCGGCGTGCACCGTGATGCCGTCGCACCCGGCCTCGGCGAAGGCGGCCAGATAGGGGTCGGCGGGGGCGATCATCAGATGGCAGTCGAAGAAGGCCTTGGTGCGGTTGCGGATCGCCTTGATCACCGGCGGCCCGAAGGTGATGTTGGGGACGAAATGCCCGTCCATGACGTCGAGATGGATCCAGTCGGCGCCGGCGGCCGCCACCGCCTCGACCTCGTCGCCGAGCTTCGAGAAATCGGAAGCCAGCACCGATGGCGCGATCAGGGTTTTTTTGCTCATGACGCGGTTTTTCCCGAACGCCCCGGTTTACGGCCCCTCTGTATCGCCTGCCTAGACCATGAGTCGAGTCCGGAAAGTGGAAGCCGGTTTGTCCTTCCGCTGATGCCACGGCTTCAGGTTTTCGCTGCTCTTTCATCTGCGAGCCAAAGAAAAACCCGCCGGATCGCTCCGGCGGGGTTTTCTTGATCGAATGATCACCGTTTTGAAGTTCGCGCGCGATCCTATTGCTCGAGCTGCGGCTTGCGCCTTGGCAGCTGCTGAAGAACATCTGGATTCAGCAGCAGGCTCGGTTTACGGATCGGCTGGCACTGGCCATTAATCGGCCGCGCGCCCGGTGCGCACTCCAGCCGCGGTTTGCGGCAGGCGCCGTCGCGCAGCTCTGTCCCACGCGGGCAGACGCAGACGCCACGCTTGTTGTGGATCTGACCAGGTATCGAGCACTCCACCACAACAGGCTTCTTGCGCCTGCAGGCATTGCCTTGCACTTCCGTGCCTTTCGGGCAGACGCAATCGCCTCCGGCGTCGTGGATCTGGCCGCGGATGGTGCACTGCTCCGGCTTCGGCTGGATTGGCCGGCAGACATTGCCCCTGACTTCCGTACCCCGCGGGCAGACGCAATCGCCAGCGGCGTTATGGATCTGGCCCCGAATGGTGCACTGCTCGGGTTTCGGCTGGATTGGCCGGCAGACATTGCCCCTGACTTCGGTGCCCCGCGGGCAGACGCAATCGCCTGCGGCGTTATGGATCTGGCCCCGAATGGTGCACTGCTCGGGTTTCGGCTGGATTGGCCGGCAGGCATTGCCTTTGACTTCGGTGCCCCGCGGGCAGACGCAATCGCCGGCAGCGTCGTGGATCTGGCCACGGATGGTGCACTGCTCGGGCTGCGGCTTGCTGCCCACGCAAGCGCCGTTCTCCAGCTCGGTTCCGCGCGGACAGACGCAGCGTCCGTCTTCGGTACGGATCTGGCCTTTGAGCAGAACGCAAGGTTTTGGCTTCGGCACGATGACCGTGCCGCCCCCGGACGAGCATTGGCCATTGCGGAAGGTCGTGCCGGGCGGGCAGACGCAGTTGCCGGCGTCGTTCATGACGAAGCCTTGCGAGCATTCCTTCTTCACCTCATTCCTGATGGTGAAGGGATGGCAGGCATAGGCCTTGCCGCGATCACCCTGCACGTCGGCCGCACCGCGGGACAGCACGTCGCCACCGCCTTGCACCGGCGTGTTCGGGGACAGCACGCCGACACAGTTCTGGCCGTTGACAGTGCCCTGCAGATTGGCCAGACGGCCATCGTCCGGAATGATCACGGTCACCGTGTGCACGTGGCTTTCCCCGGCGCCGAGCGTCAGTTGGGCGATGCAGGACAGAGGCAAGATTGCCGGCTCCGGCGAGCAGCCGAAGGGCGGATCGATCGAGGTGATCGCAACGCCTTCCAGCCGGCCGAGGCCTTCGACGCCGATCGCATCGCCGAGGCGAACCGGACCGGAGAAGGCGCTCGCGCCATCGTTCGTGATGGTGATCTCGAACGAGCAGGGCTGGCCGGGCTTGCACTCGGCATCACCGGTCTTCTCGACGCGGATGGTCGAGGCGCCGCTGCCCTTGGCGCAGGCCTGGCCGATCGGATAGACGATGTCGTCTCCCGGAGCCGGGCCGTAGGAGCCGCGTGCGCAGTTCTCGAATTCGCCGTTCGCGGCAACCGTCACGTCGAAATGGCGGCTGGTTCCAGGCGTGATGACGGCGCCGGGAATCTGGCACGACAGCGCATTGGCCGGAACCGGTCCGCAAGCCCATTCCGCGCCGTCTGGGGTGACGGTCTGGATCTGGACCGGCGCTCCGCCGGCTATCAGCGTCGCGGCATCGTTGACCCGTACCGGACCGGTCGGGGCAGTGGTGCCGAGACTGATGACGGTAATGCGGCAGGAAACGACCGCAGCACCGGCCAGCGAACCATTGCAAACCTTGGTGATGCGCAGGGCCGGCTGGCCGGCATTCGGATGACGGATGCGTTCCTTGGCGCAGGCCCTGTTGTTGGTGATGTCGTTCTCACCGGGAATAGCTTTCACCTCGGCGCAGTTCTCGACACTGTCGGGCCGGTAGTTGGCCGGCATCACCGCCCTGACGAAGATCGGCGTCGAGGCGCCAGGCAACAGCACGATGCCGGCATTGTCGCAGCGGAACTGGCCGGGGCCGTTCGGTCCGCATGTCCATGGCGGCGTCGGGCCGAAGGTCGAGGATGCCGGCACGCCGCCCGGATAGGTATCGACGACCGTCAGCGGCCCATTATAGGGGACGCTGCCATTGTTGATTATGTCGACCACGAAGGTGCAGACGCCATCGGCCGAACAGAATTCGGTGCGGGCGCGCTTCTTCAGGATCAGGTCGACCTTCTTCTCCACCGGCGGCCGGCAGTTGCGGTCACGATCGCCACGCCGGCAGACCGGGATCGAAGCACAGCCGCGATCGTTTTGCTGGCTGCCGAAAAGCGGCTTGCCGCTGGCGCCGTAATTGTAAGTGGCGCAGTTGCGCAAGGCGCTGCCTCGCCAGCCTGCGGCCGGCTTGAAGCCGAGCTTGAGGTCGACAGAGGCACCCGGATTGAGCGTGGTCACCGGATGAGTGCAAATCATCGGGGTGGTTCCAGGCGCGCAGACCCAAGGCGGGTTCGGCCCTGAATCGAGGGTGGAGCCAGCCGGCAGGGTGACTTCGTTGAGCACGATCTTGCCGTGGTAGGGTGCATCGCCGACATTGGTGACCCTGATGGTGAAGTCGCAGCCGCCACCCACCGTGCAACGTTGCACGTCGGCGCGCTTTTCGACTTTCAGATCCGGTTCCTTGTCCTTCGGTGGGCAGCGCTGATCACGCGGGATGACGATATCGACAGTCTGCGTACAGCACAGGCCCCACCCCTCCCTCGGGCCGGCATAGGTTTCGACACCGGTGACGATGATGTGGATGACGTCGCCGGGTGAAGCGCCGACGATCTTCCAATTGAGCACACCGCCGCCCGCCGGCACCAATTGCGTGTCGGGAATGATGGTGATGCCGGGTGTCGTCGTCGAAAGCTGCACCCATTTGCCAGCCATCTCCGGGCCGACCGGCATGTGGTAGATGAAGGCGCCGCCGCCGGGCACGCAATCAACCGTGCCTCGCTCCACCTTGAAGCATTCCTTGCCGGGAGGTGGAGGCGGCGGGTTGCACCTGGTGACGTCGATCTTGATCGAGGTCTTTGCACCCGTGAGGTAATTGCCGTCGTCCGGCTTGCCCGGGTCCTGCGACGGGATTTCGATGCCGGCGCCGCGTTCGCGGCTCACCTTGACCAGGCCCTGGTTGTGAACGATCGTCGGCGACGGAAACGCCGCATGGTCGATCCTGGCGGTGATCTGGAAGGTGACGGCGCGCTCGTTCGCAGCGCCGATGCCGTCGAGATCGCTGGCGGAAATCCGGAAATCGGGCACCGCCGCGGTATCGTCCGGGCCAGCCGAACTGCTGATCGCAGCACCGGGCAGCGGTCCGCCGGACGCATCGGTGCCGTCGCCAGTCACATGCACGCCGACGATGCGCAGGCCGTGCGGGAGCTGGTCCCTGAAATCGAGCCTGACCTTTTTCAGCATGGCGGCGAGGTCCGGGCTGGCAAAACCCTGCGGATTGCCGCGCAAGCCAAAGCTCAGCGAGTATACGACATAGTCGCAGCCTCTCTGGGTGCCTTTCTTGGTGAAGAAGGGCACAATCCGGCCCGGCTCCGGATTGACGATGCGAGGATTGTCGAAATCGAGCCTGGGATCTGGAACGGCAGTGTAGATGCCCGCATCGGCAGGCTTGGTCTTGGCCGGAGCAAGGTCTTCAGCGAAGCCTTGCAGCGGACTCAGCATGGCGACCGCGATACCGGCCGCCATCAGCCAGCGCACACCGCGCCTGGCGAGTGACAGGGGTTTCACGATGGTCTCGATGACGAATGATTGTTTGCCGGTTGATTGGCTGCTTGTCGCAGGCGGGAAAAATGCGAGATTGCTCATCTTCCCCTCCTCACGGTTCGCAGCTGACGGCTGGGGTTCTGAGCGGCAAGGTCATCTTGCAGCAAGGGTAGTAGCCACCCTTGTCGCTATCGGACTGCCTGTAGAAGCAGAGCCCGACATCGACCGTATCGCCAGGGTAATGGCCGGTGATGCCGATCGTGTATGGCGCGCCGGGCGCATGCGACAGAGGTGAAGTCACCCCAACGCCAGGCGTCCTGGACAGAGCCTTGATCGAATCGCCGCCAAAGCCGGCATGGTCATGGAGATAGAGTTCGGCCTCGAGGCCGGAGGGCGTGCAGAAATACCTGACATCCTCGACATCGAGGCAAGGAGGCAGATTGCCGGGGGGCGGAAAGTCCGGCGGATAGAACGGTGGCAGATAGCCGCCCGGCACCTGCTCGTAATAGCCGGCACGGCCTTCGCAGGGGCGCCAGACCTCGACGTCGCCGACATGGCCTTCGACTTCCGGGTCTTCGAAATAATTGTCGAAGTCGACGAACCACGAGCCGAAAGGCGGCATGTCGGCCGGCTTGGCCAGTGACGTCGGCCTGATTTGCACGCCGTGCACGGCGAGCGGCCCGCCGGCTGCGAGTTGTTCGGCAAGCTCCGGATTGTCGCGCAACTTGTCGCCGGTATCGACCAGCGTGTCGGTGCAGACGCCGGTATCGAGATTGCCTTCGGCATCGTAGCCATATTGCAGGTCGAGGCCGCCGGCCGACTGTCGGTTGTCTTGCGGGAAGCCGACCGCATATTCCTGCGGCACTTCCACCCAGGCCGATTCCGTCGCCGGATCGTCCGGATTTTCGCGCCAGTAGCGGATGACCTCACCCTTGCCGGAATCGGCGAACTGGCTGTAGTCGTAGCGGTTCTCCACCGGGCCGCGCTGGGCCAGGTACATGAAGCCTTCGTTGTCGAAGGCGATGTCGGTGACCGCGTAATCCTTGTCGGCCTTGACCGTCAGTTCCCAGCGCGGGTCGCCGGCGAAACTGCCGTCGCCGGCAACGCCTACCGACCAGATCTCCGCCTTATCACCGACCGAATAATAGAGCCGGCCGCCACGATAGGCGACCGACCAGACGCGGCGCTCGTCCTGCGTGTAGCCCCAGCTGTCGGGGTCCTCGCTGTCGAAGGCAGCACCCTGGATGTCAATCACCGAGCCGTCGTCGGCAACGGCGGCAAGCCCGTGCGCCGGGCGACCGGCTATGCCGTGGTCGAACGTGTCGAGCAGCGCGCCATTGGCGTCGATGCGGTGGATGAGGCCGGTGTCGAGATCGCTGGCGAAGAACTGGCGGTGGATATTGTCGAAAGTGACGTCGCCGATGCCGGGACCGCTATTGGCGTCGATATCGGCGAATTTCGAGACGGCGCCGGTGATGCCGTCGATCTTCCAGATCGTTCCGGGGCCGCCGCCGTTTTCGGTGCCGAACTGGCCGTCCATGAAGACAGCGTCAGCCGTGCCGCGGCGCTGCCGCTCCGGCCGGCCGTCGGCGTCGCCGTCTGGCGTGACTATGCGGATGCCGTGCAGCGACGTGGCGCCGGCATAGAGGTTTGGAATGGCCGATGGGACGCCGTCGCGCACGCCGTCGTCGTAGGTGATGCCGAACACCTGGCCGATTTGCCCGGCTGTGACCTCGAACGGTGGCGGGGTGAAGACCAATTGGCCAGACGCCGGCCCGCCCAGCCTTGAGACGTCGAAGATGCGCAAGGTCGCGCGCGCCGTGTCGATGAAGGTTTCGTCGACGGGATCGACGCCTGGCGGCAGGCCTTCCTCGAAATTGGGGATGATGGTGCCGGAAAATCCGGTCATTGCCATCGAGCCGGGATAGATGATCCGGGTTTCCTGAGCCTGGGCCGAGCCACCGAGCCAGAGCCCAGCGGCGAGCGCCAAGATCGACAATCCGCTGGCAGCCTCGATGGCGCGGCGCAAACGGCCGGCACGAGAGCGCACGAACGCGCCGTGGTCGCAAGACATGGATCTCCCCCCACAGGTCATGGGAGAAACATCCGGTCCCGGCGCGCAAATCAGGGCAAGGCGCGGCGTTCCGGCACGTTCATCCCTGATCGAATTGTCTGCTTTCCTCAACGTCACGATACGCCTGGGTCCGCGCAGGGTCAACGGAACCGGCGAAAAGCCCAGCGCATCGACCCGGTCCCGAAGGCGATGGTCGCGCTGAGTTCCTGCTGTTCCCGGAGACCATGGAGCCTCTGGATCTGTGGTCATGGGGCTTTCCTTTCCGGGGCCGCACCACGCGGCACCTGAGCATCAGTCGCGGGGCGAGGCGGAAAGGTTCATGGGCCGGGGGCCGGGCCGGCTGGATCACCGCCGAAAATACGGGCCTGCCGGTCCCGAATCCGATCAACCGCGATGAATGGTGAACGCCTTGCGCAGAATGCTTGCGCGCCACGCAGCCTGTTCTTATATACGCGCCAAGCCGTCCAGCGCCGAATGCCGGTTGCCGGAGCGGAATTTCTTGTGAACAGGGGCTTTCGTCGGAACGCCTGTACGGGTCCTGAGAGCCTGCTTAGCGGAGAGATTAGAGAAATGGCAAAAGTAATCGGTATCGATCTGGGAACAACCAACTCCTGTGTCGCCATCATGGACGGCAAGGAATCCAAGGTGATCGAGAATGCGGAAGGCGCCCGCACGACCCCTTCCATCGTCGCCATCAACAGCGACGGCGAGCGCCTCGTCGGCCAGCCGGCCAAGCGCCAGGCGGTTACCAATCCTGAGAACACCATTTTCGCGGTCAAGCGCCTGATCGGCCGCCGCTACGACGATCCGGTGACGGAGAAGGACAAGAAGCTTGTCCCCTACAAGATCGTCAAGGGCGACAATGGCGACGCCTGGGTCGAGGCCGGCGGCAAGAAGCAGTCGCCTAGCCAGATCTCGGCGATGATCCTGCAGAAGATGAAGGAAACGGCGGAGGCCTATCTCGGCGAGAAGGTCGAGAAGGCAGTCATCACCGTTCCGGCCTATTTCAACGACGCCCAGCGCCAGGCGACCAAGGATGCCGGCAAGATCGCCGGCCTCGAAGTGCTGCGCATCATCAACGAGCCGACGGCGGCCGCGCTTGCCTATGGACTGGACAAGAAGGAAGGCAAGACGATTGCCGTCTATGACCTTGGCGGCGGCACGTTCGATATTTCGGTGCTCGAAATCGGCGACGGCGTGTTCGAGGTGAAGTCGACCAATGGCGACACCTTCCTCGGCGGCGAGGATTTCGACATGCGTCTGGTCGAATATCTGGCGGCCGAGTTCAAGAAGGAACAGGGCATCGACCTGCGGAACGACAAGCTCGCCCTTCAGCGCCTCAAGGAAGCGGCTGAAAAGGCCAAGATCGAGCTGTCGTCCACCACGCAGACCGAAATCAACCTGCCCTTCATCACCGCCGATGCCACCGGCCCCAAGCACCTGACGCTGAAGCTGACGCGGGCGAAGTTCGAGAGCCTGGTCGAGGATCTCGTCCAGCGCACGATCGATCCTTGCAAGGCGGCGCTCAAGGATGCCGGCCTGAAGGCCGGCGAAATCGACGAAGTCGTCCTGGTCGGCGGCATGACCCGTATGCCCAAGATCCAGGAGATCGTGAAGCAGTTCTTCGGCAAGGAGCCGCACAAGGGCGTCAACCCGGATGAGGTCGTCGCGTTAGGCGCCGCTATCCAGGCCGGCGTGCTGCAGGGCGACGTCAAGGACGTGCTGCTGCTCGACGTGACGCCGTTGTCGCTGGGCATCGAGACGCTGGGCGGCGTATTCACGCGGCTGATCGAACGCAACACGACGATTCCGACAAAGAAGAGCCAGGTGTTCTCCACGGCCGAGGATTCGCAGTCGGCGGTGACCATCCGCGTCTTCCAGGGCGAGCGTGAAATGGCCGCCGACAACAAGGCGCTCGGCCAGTTCGATCTGGTCGGCATCCCGCCTGCGCCGCGCGGCGTGCCGCAGATCGAGGTCACCTTCGACATCGACGCCAACGGCATCGTCAACGTCTCGGCCAAGGACAAGGGCACCGGCAAGGAGCACCAGATCCGCATCCAGGCGTCCGGCGGCCTTTCGGACGCCGACATCGAGAAGATGGTCAAGGACGCCGAGGCCAATGCCGAAGCCGACAAGAAGCGGCGCGCGCTGGTCGAGGCCCGCAACCAGGCCGAGGCGCTGGTGCATTCCTCCGAGAAGTCTCTGAAGGAATACGGCGAGAAGGTTTCCGAGGCCGACCGCACGGCGATTGCCGATGCGATCGCGGCGCTGAAGACCGCTGCCGAAGGCGACGATGTGACCGAGATCGAGGCCAAGACGCAGACGCTCGCCGAAGTCTCGATGAAGCTCGGCCAGGCCATGTACGAGGCTTCGCAGAAGGAAGCCGCCGAGGCCGACGCCAAGGCTGATGCCGCCAAGGACAGTGACGTCGTCGATGCCGACTTCGAGGAAATCGACGAAGACGACGAGAAGAAGAAGTCGGCCTGAACCGCCTGACGGTACAGGTAAGGGAAAAAGCCCGGCGCACAGCCGGGCTTTTTTGCAACCCTTTGCCGGAAAAACGCTGCGCTGCCCGAAAAAATGCGGACAAAGCCTCGTAGACACTGGCATCGCGCCTCCATCACACCTAAATCGGAACAGCGTGCCGGCAAACGACGCAACGATGCTTCAAGACGTTGACTATCCGGACTGCGGGAAAACATGAAAGCTGATTTTTACGAAACGCTAGGCGTGCAAAAGGGCGCCGACGAGAAGGAGCTCAAGAGCGCTTTTCGCAAGCTCGCCATGCAGTTCCATCCCGACCGCAACCCAGGCGACCATGCCTGCGAGCACAAGTTCAAGGAAATCAACGAAGCCTACGAGACACTGAAGGACCCGCAGAAGCGCGCCGCCTATGATCGCTTCGGCCACGCCGCCTTCGAGCACGGCGGTATGAATGGCGGGGCGCAAGGCTTTGGCGCCGGCGGCTTCGCCGACATTTTCGAAGACATTTTCGGCGACATGATGGGCGGGCGCCAGCGCCGCTCGTCCGGCGGCCGCGAGCGCGGCGCCGACCTGCGCTACAATATGGAAATTACGCTGGAAGAGGCATTTTCCGGCAAGACCGCGCAGATTCGGGTGCCAGCTTCGATTTCCTGCTCGGAATGCTCGGGCAGCGGCGCCAAGCCTGGCACCCAGCCCGTCACCTGCTCGATGTGCAACGGCCACGGCAAGGTGCGCGCCACGCAAGGCTTCTTCTCGATCGAGCGCACCTGCCCGCAATGCCAGGGGCGCGGCCAGACCATCAAGGATCCGTGCCCGAAATGCGCCGGCCAGGGCCGTGTCACCGAGGAGCGCTCGCTGTCGGTAAACATCCCTGCCGGCATAGAGGATGGCACCCGCATCCGGCTGGCCAATGAGGGCGAGGCCGGCCTGCGCGGCGGCCCGTCGGGCGATCTCTACATCTTCCTCGCGGTCAAGCCGCACGAATTCTTCCAGCGCGACGGGGCCGATCTTTATTGCAAGGTGCCGATCTCGATGACGACGGCAGCGCTTGGCGGCTCGTTCGAGGTGACGACACTGGACGGTACCCAGACGAAGGTGAAGGTGCCGGAAGGCACCCAGAACGGTCGCCAGTTCCGTCTCAAGGGCAAGGGCATGCCTGTGCTTCGCCAGCCCAATATCGGTGATCTCTACATCCAGACCGTGGTTGAGACGCCGCAGAACCTTTCGCGCCGTCAGCGCGAATTGCTGGAGGAATTCGAGCAGCTTTCCTCAAAGGACAATTCGCCTCAGTCGAGCGGATTTTTCGCCCGCATGAAAGACTTTTTCGAAACGTTCGGCGAGCACTGAAGCTGATCCCTGGAAAACGCTTCCCGAGCGTCATCAACACCTTATCCGGGGATTCGCCTTGTCTTGCACCTCGTAACTGCTAAGTAGCATGCGAGGGAGCGTTGAGGAGGACTTTCGATGACGCGTAGTCCCGGACTGCGAAAGACGCTGGCGGAAAAGTTCGACGACGAGCTGAAGTTCTTCAAGGGCTGGATCGACAAGCCGAAGGCGGTCGGTTCGATCGTCCCGACCAGTTCCATCACCGCTGGCAAGATGGCCTCGATCGTCGATCCGACATCCGGCCTGCCGGTGCTCGAGGTCGGACCCGGTACAGGCGTCATCACCCGCGCCATCCTCGCCCAGGGCATAAAGCCTGAGAATCTCTACGCGGTCGAATATTCCACTGATTTCGTGCGCCATCTGCGCCAGCTTTATCCAGGCGTCAACGTCATCGAGGGCGACGCCTTCAATCTCGACGCGACGCTTGGCGACAAGCGCGACCTGATCTTCGATTCCGTGATATCGGGGGTGCCGCTGCTCAATTTCCCTGTCGCCCAGCGCATCGCCTATGTCGAGAGCCTGCTCGACCGTATCCCGGCGGGCCGGCCGATCGTGCAGCTGACTTACGGGCCGCTGTCGCCGATCCCGCCGGGCCGCGGCGACTATACGGTCGAGCATTTCCATTTCGTCATCCGCAACATTCCGCCGACGCAGCTTTGGATCTACCGACGCGGGGCCGCATGAATTGAAGCGTTGGGTTTGAATGGCACTTGTCTTATACCCATCGGTGACAAGGCAGACCCATGGCTGTGATCCCGAAAATTCTCGTCGTCGCCGGTTCGGTGCGCAGCGGCGCCTATAGCGGCAGGACCGCCGACGTGGCACAGAAGGAACTTGCCATGCAGGGCGCCGAGGTGACCCGCATCTCGCTCGCCGACTATCCGTTGCCGATCCTCGACCAGGATTTGGAAAAGGAAGAAGGCATTCCCGACAATGCTTTCAAGCTCGGCCGGATGATCGCCGCCCATGACGGGCTGCTGGTCGCGACGCCCGAATATAACGGCTCCATTCCACCGTTGCTCAAGAACAGCATCGACTGGGTGAGCCAGCTGCGCAAGGATGGCGGCCGGACTTTCAGGCCACTTGCCGGCAAGGTCGCCGGCCTCTGCTCGTCTTCCAACGGACCCTTCGGCGGGATACGCTGCATCAACCATCTGCGCGCCGTTCTGGTACGCTGCCGGATGGAGGTGGTGACACCGGAATGCTCGGTGCCGGAGGGCGGCTACGCCTTCGACGACGAGGGCAAGTTCAGGGACGAGAGACTACGCCAATCGATGGAGCACCTATGCCGAACGCTGATCGAAACCTCGCGCATGCTGTCGACGCGGATCGAGGCATGATCCCGGACGCCGCGCATGCCGACACGATGCAGGAAAGGCTGATCGTCGGCCTCGACCTGCCGACGCTGAAGGAAGCCGAGAAAGCGGTGCGCGAGCTCGACGGGATCGTCTCCTTCTACAAGATCGGTTACCAGCTCGCGTTTGCCGGCGGGCTCGACTTCGCCCGCGAGCTGGCCAGCGGGGGCACCAGGATCTTTCTCGACATGAAGCTGCTCGACATCGACAACACCGTGGCCAAGGGGGTCGAAAACATCGCCAGGATGGGCATGAGCATGCTGACGATCCATGCCTATCCGAAGACGATGAAGGCGGCGGTCGAGGCTGCCAGGGGCAGCGACCTTTGCCTACTCGGGGTCACCGTGCTGACCTCGATGGACGAGCAGGACGTGATCGACGCCGGCTATGAGTATGATCCGCATACACTGGTGCTGAGGCGCTCCGAGCAGGCGCTGCATGCCGGCATGGGCGGCATCGTCTGCTCGGCCGAAGAAGCCGAGGCGGTGCGCCGCATCGTCGGCCCCGACCTGGCCGTGGTGACGCCGGGAATCCGGCCGAAGGGCAGCGACCATGGCGACCAGAAACGGGTGGTGACGCCGGCGCAGGCGATCCGCAACGGCTCCAGCCATCTCGTCATCGGCCGGCCGATCGTCGGAGCGGCCGACAGGCGGGCGGCGGCGGAAGCGATCCTCGATGAAATGCGCTCGGCCTGAGGACCGATTCCGAAACTTGCTCCTGCAGCCGTCTGACGGCGTTTTCTCCGCTTCCGGTGCTCACGTACTTTAAGTACGCTCCGCTCCGGCACTCGAAAACAACCCCAGCCATCTCACCGGAGCGACTTTCAACATCGGTCCGCGCACGGCCAAAAACCAGGAGAAATACCATGCCCAAGGGATACTGGATCGCTCGCGTCGACGTGCGCGATGCGGAAGGCTACAAGGACTATGTCGCAGCCGCCAAACCGGCCTTCGACCGCTTCGGCGCCAAGTTCCTGGCGCGTGGCGGCGCGCATGAGAAGGCCGAGGGGCCGGGCCGCGACCGCAACGTGATCATCGAGTTTCCGTCGCTTGAGGCGGCGCATGACTGCTACCACTCGCCCGAATACCAGCGCGCCGTCGCGATCCGCCAGAAGGTGGCCAAGGGCGAAATCGTGCTGGTCGAGGGGATTTAGGCGAGAAGCCGGTTCGCCGCTGCCTCCGCCATCGCGTCGGCGAGGCTCAAGCCCCATTGCTGGCGACAGTAATCGCGGAAATCGAAGCAGGGCAGGCCGGGGCAGACCTCGAACTCTATGAGGTGGACGCTGTCGTCGGCTTCGACCCGGAAATCGATGGAAAACACATCCCGCAGGCCAAGCCCGACCATCAGGCGTTCGGCAATGAGACGGATTCTTGCATCGGCTTCAGGCTGGCTGCCGGCGACCGGCAGCAGCACCGGCTCGGTATATTTTCCCGCAGCTTTCGCCGCTGCGCCGGTATCGCCGTAAAGCGCCAGGCTGTCCTGCATGGTCTGGAAATCGCCGCCCGAATCGACAAAGGCGATGCCCAGCGCCTCGACGCCGGTATCCGGCCGCAATCCGAGAAAACTGGCGCGCGCGTTGCGGCCGGCGACATAGGGCTGGACGATGACATCGTCGCGATAGGCGGCGAAGACGCGCCGGCTAAGCTCCAGCGCATGGCCGAGATCGTGGCAGCGCGAATCCGGCCAGATGCCGATTTTGGCGCCGAGCCGGTTCGGCTTGACGAACCAGCCGGCGGGCGAGGCCGGTGGCGCGACCAGCCAGGCGCCGTCACGGGCAAGGCCCGCCTGCGGCACCGGCAGGCCAAGCGCGCCGAGCACGGCGCCGGACCGGAACTTGTCCTGACAGAGCGCGAACAGCGCATCGTCGGCGCCGATCGCCTTGAGGCCATTCAGCCGTGCCAGAGCCGGTGCCGCGCCGCCGCGGAAATAGGCGACGCCGTCGGTCAGCGTCCAGACAAGCGTGGTCTTCGGGTCCTCGCCGCCGAGAAGGCTTGCGGCGTCGTCGAGCGCCAGCGGGGCAAATGACAAGCCGCGCTTCTGGCAAGCGGCGGCAAGTGCGTCGAATTCAGCAGCGAAGTCGGTCGATTGCGCCAGATAGGAGGCGATTTCGGCGGCACGCTCCGGCACGTGGTTATCGGCGACCAGCCGATCGAAGCAAGCCTTTTCCGGCTCGTAGACAAGGATCAGCTTCGGCTCGCGGCTTGACATGATCGAAACGATTTCCCGGCAGCACGATTGCCTAAAGTATCCGTGTTGGTCAAGGGAGAGATGGTGTCCAGGTCCGATTGTCCCTGAGTAGTGCGTTTGCGAGGATGATGAGCTTTCGCATGATG
>NZ_JAMYRK010000054.1:0-41750 GCF_040321335.1 Mesorhizobium sp. M0437 | reverse complement strand
CCGCAGAAGCCTGGATATACGTCGCTCACATTCGCCTGCTCACCCGCAGGCTCGCAAGAAGTTGATATCAAAACACTCTTTTTGATTCAGGCTCTAACACCAGTCCGAGCACCTAAGGACTACCCGCAGGCGGGGATTCCCCGATCTCTTGCCTCTTGTCGGGAACAGGTTTCGACAGCAAACCCGTTCGACCAGATGGTAACTTGGTCACTTCCGCCTACCCCCTTGTAGCAGCTGCCGTCGACCGGCGAAGTCTTCTCTTTCAACCCAGTTGCCTGAGAGCGCCTGAAAGCCAACACCGAAGCGCAATGAAGCATGAGCTCCGTTATCATGTGATCATCAAGCTGATTGGAACTCAGAGCCTCCTTGATCCTGGAAATCTGGTCAGGGGGGCCTATGTCCTCTGCACCGACACTGACCAACGCTTGAAAATGTAGGCGTTCCTGACTCTTTGTCTTCTTGTCGTTTTTGGTACGCGACTTGGCTTTGTCAGCTTTCTGCGCTTCGGGAACTGTTTTCCTTGATTTTCCCATCGAACAACACCTTCACTGGAGGGGACTGACCAGGCCTCTGAGCCCGGTCTGAAGCTGAGTATTGAGATGCGTAGCCTCGGCCAAAGGCGTAAGGCCCGTTGGCCTTCCCTTGACCGATTTATCAAGCGGGCCGAACGTGAACACGAGTTCGTGGGTCCGGTCGCGATTTGTGCTGAAGAATGTTCCGGAGGGGTTCACACTCGCCCGAACGAGCTTCCAGGTCGGCGTGATCGAACCGGAAGTGACGATCTTGAAGGACACGGTTTGCGAAAGCACGTTTTTCTGTCCGGTGATCGGCACGCTGGATCCCGGGCTGTCAGCAACATTGAGTATCGTGGCGCCGATGCGACCTTCAAGAAGTGAGGACAGCTTCAAGTCACTGTCGACAAGGAGGGAGCCTTCCTTGTTTCCAAGGGGGTCGCGGCACCCTCTTTTAGAGGAGTCGACGGAGAAAAACTGGGGCCTGTACAAATCCGCCACAGTGAAAAAGACGTTCGTCTTTTGCAGACGGGTCGCTTCAGCGGAACCTGCTAGTCCAGCAGCCGCAGTGAATATCGATGAAGGGCCCGAAGGTGGGGTAAGAAGGACCGTCGGGTTCACCGATGTCTTTTCGACAACCGTGAGGTTGATGGCGACCTCAACGCCCCAGTTGTTGAGGAAATCGGTATAGGTCTGTTGTGTCTTTCGATATTTTGCGTCTCTTCTGTCATTCTCTATCACTTGCGTTACGGTGTAACTAAGCTCGCAGCCAACGCTTCTGATGATCGTGCTGATCATGTCGCTTTCTTTAAGCGTGTTTACGTTGGGCCATTCGCGAGTGCTCGGAACGTACGTTCCGCAGTCGGCAAGGGCAAGGCAGAAGACAGACGTCAGCACGCAGCGCCAGAAGCACATAGATACCACCCCCAATGCTCAGACTTAAAAATGTATAAGCTTTTCGGGAAGGGACATAATTGCCTCCTCGACTTACCCCCTATGCTCAGCCGTAGCCTTCTAATGATAAAATCTAAATGCCCGCTTCGGCGATAAAGAAGGTAGATGCGATTCCAATGAAATCCTTGTGCCTGAACGGCACTCGATGACGGAAAAGTTTATGAAGCCCCCTAGCCTCTTCTAGGCCATCATCACTCAAGTGTGTGATATTGGCAATATAGCTCCGCAGCGATTGTCGTTGCCGGAGTTATTTTTTCTAATTCTGGTCACAACTGTTGGCAGCGTCGCGGTTGGCCCCGAAGGCTCTGACTTTCGGATTCTTCGACTTCTGGTTGGCGCATCGGGGAAACGACGACGCCACTACTGTACCGACAAAAAACCGGCAAGATGCACATCGCGGCTTGGATAGCTTGTTTCGGCGCCTTCGAAGCGGTTCAGGAGGCGCGTTTGCCCCCGGCAGCGTTCTCATCCATGCAGCGATCGAGCAAGCCATTCTGGTGACGAGATTCCCGGGGTGAGTGCCGTCGCGTTTCGTTCTCCGTTTCCTTGCCCTACACCTAGTTTTAGTTTAACGGTCGCTGCCAAGTTCCCCACGTAAAGTAAAAGGAAGCGGGCCGACACCTCTTGGGGGCGGTGGGGAAGGAAGCTTATTGGGCCGTCGGCCTAGCGGGTTGGGGTCCGCCACCGTGAAAGATACCAGGGTTGGCTATTCCAAATAATTGCGCGATCGCGGGAGGTCTGGCTAAACCTTAGCTTTCCGCTTCGCTGGCCCCTTCTTAACCGATGCACCAGGTTTCCGACCTAATCCGATCGATTTCGCCAGTTCCGATCTCTGTGCGGCATAGTTTGGCGCAACCATCATAATCTCTGGCAAGTCCCCATTTGGACCGGTATTCGTCGGGTGTCATTCCAAGCAAGCCCAAGTGGCGCTTCATCGACTTGAATTGGCGACCGTTTTCCAGAGAAATAATGTAGTCGCGAAACACCGACCTTTTCGGATTGACCGCGGGTGTTTGAGCTGGCGCCTCGACGACCGCCGGCTTCCGAAGCGCCGAGAGGGCGGAATTCACAGAAGCAATGAGGTCAGGCAGTCCCGCAACCGGGACAGAGTTGTTCTGGGCAAAAGCGGCGACGATATCCGCAGTCAATTCAATCAATTCAGCATCACGCCGATCGGCTTCTTCAGTCAATGGTTCGAACTCCTTTGTTGCCTCGCCTTCGTATTGAGGAAAGTCCGACAGTGCAAGGAAATCAGCAGCCTAATCAGCTTTCCAAAGGCTGAAAGTCTGGACGGAGGAAGGACTTGCATCAGCTTTGTCGCCCCTTCCACAACTACTTTCCGTGAAAGTACATCTCTATCGTCCAGCTTGGGCGCCCTGCTCCAATCGCTATGTCCACGATGGATCTGAATCAGATTTTTCGCCTGGGCCCCCAGCCAGACTCTCACAGACGGAACTGTGCATGGCGGAAATGAGAGGCGAATCAATCGGATTGCAGGTGTCGGGATCGAGCCCATCCGCGCGTCCTTATATAGACTCGTCAGCAAGACGAAGCATGCGCAGCTGGCTCAAGCGATTGCTGTCCGTCCGAAAAATTCGGGCAATGATCTATCCTCTGCAATAACCGCGATACGAAGAGGTTGGGCCGCAGGGTCGAATGTCGCGCGCAGGAGCTTCCTCAGAAAACTGGTCTCGTCGTTGACGTCGCACTTCTGGACATCAACACCAGATATTGGTGTGAACATTGGGCACTCTGCGGCCCGCGCGATCCCCGGCGTCAGCAGCAAGAGTACGAAGAGGACAGCTGCCCGCAGTATCATGGTGCCTCGCCCATCTCTCCCTGATCTTTTAGCGAGCGTTCCCAGAAGAATCGCGCTTGATAAGCAGTTACAGCAAGCGTCGTTACACCGAGGAACGTCAAATCGTCCTTCCCGCTATCAGTTTAAGAATTGGAATCAGGGTTAGCGGGGCGCAGCAAAGCGGAGGCAGGAAACTCGCAACGGTAAATCTTGCGGTGCCACCGCCTTTAAAATAGACGCTCCCCAGATACCGCTCCTATGGTCCCAATCAGAACAGCTACCAGATTGATGACATCGCTGGTCGCAACGAAAGCTTCATTCGAGGGAAGCGCGAAGGGACTGACGAACGCGCCACCAGCGAGGTAACATATTTCCGAGAAATAAGATCACCGCTCCGACTGTGACGGCCTTTTGCAAGACCTTCATCGGTGAGAGCGTGAAAATCACAACCGCCAAAGCGACCGATGCGACAAAGACGACGAGCGAAATCATATTACTGCTCCTATCCACCTAAGGCCGCAGGTCCTCGAAAAGATAGAAGTTGGCCGCATCAATCTTAGGGCGACAAAAGCTGCTGTACCCTGGCTAAGGTTTGCGCAGGTTCCATGGCCGAGATGATTTCTGTCGGCTCGCCACTCGTGTGAAACGGCGTCATAAATTTGATCGGGGTTCCGTTGATTTCTGTTAACTGGCCGCTCCAAGCCAGTGAATAGAGCTTCTTCAGGTCGGCAGTGTCGTCTGCGGTCAACTTACTGTCCGCGCCGTAGTTCATGATGCTGAACTTCTTATGCGTCCCAAAAATGATGGAGGGCCAAGCGGTCTCACTGACCTGCGCGAAAAAATGCCTAAGTCCAAAAATGTGACCGATTTCGTGAACTAAGGTCTCAATCTGCTCTGTCGGGTCTTGTTCGAATATCTTGGGATAGATAGTCACGACGTGCCGCCCGCCGTCGGGGAAGAACGCGCTGGCCAGTACGCAACCGTTGACGTCGCAGTCGTCGCTGTGTTTCACCACAATCTCGAAATCCCAGGCGTCGTCTCGCTGCGCGAACTTGATTGGCACTGCATCGCCCCAAGCAAGAATGGCCTTCGCGAACAAATCCTCAACTTGAGCCTTGACTTTGGCGGGATCTGCAAACGATTGCACGGAGCTCTCACGGAACTTCCAGCGCAGCGTTGTTCCTTTTGCCCACAAAGGAATAAAGCCTTCTGAGGCGTCGACGACGATTTCTAACGGGGATTTGCCCTTTGGGGTCTTGTGCCCGCGTTCTTCGGTGTCGCAGCGGACACCCTCGCGGATGACGTGGACAAGGGGCTTGGTATTGCGCTCGGCGGCTTTATCGTCCCGGAGTTCCGGCGAAACGCTGGCTTTGGTGGACTTCGCGGGCGATAGTGTCTTTTCTTTTGTCCGTGCCATATGAAAGTTTCTCCCCATCCGTGATGAAACGCATTCGGCGATCTTGGTCTGCCGGGTTCCCGACTTGCAGCGCCCCGCTAAACCCTTTTACGCTGGGACATTCTTAAACCAGCTTGCCCGCGTCCCGGGCAAAGCCTGCCCGTGGTCTTCCATTGCTGAAGGCGCAGCGTCCGGTTCGGGGCCGTAAATAATCCTTAAGGCCGCTTGCATCGTCGGCACATCCAAGACCCGTCCCGAGTGACCAGGATGATTGTGCCCAGCGTGATGGGTTGGGGATGATGACGCACGCGCTCCCTCCCACGGCTCGTCGTTCTTCACCCAAGTCCCGTCGACCGCGAACCATTCCACACCGTCAAGGGTCATTGGCTTGACCACTCCAGGTCGTACAGCTTCGTGGGCGCGATACCAGTCGTTGATGCGGTCATCGACCCACCCGTGCAGCCGCCAAAAAATCGGATTAATATGCGATGAAAAAGTCTCGCCTAGATAGTCGTACTCGGGATCCAGCCATTTTTCATCGAAGTCCAGTGCGTCGCGGCCGTTGGGAAGCGGCAAACCGCGCTTGGCCACATCACCGGTAGGGTCGCGGGTCACCGAGGTCCACCGCATATGCATCCAATTGTGGATGGTGAACTCAATCCGTGAACCAAGCTCGCCGAGCGACAGGGAGGCGAGGTAGTCCGCGGAGGTATAAAGCGCCTCCCATGCCTGGAATCGGCCATAAAGCGTTGAGGTTTTCCTCAATTCGAACAGCCAATTCGTCGTGTCAGGGTCACCCGGCACGACCCACGCTGGCGGCAGGGAGTATCCGTCGAGATTGCCAATCTGCGACGCCTTCGTTTCGGGCGCAAACGACGAGGGGAACTGCTGCTGCGGCAGACGTCGCCAGGTCCCGACAGAGGGATCCATAGCTCGAACCTCCTTCACCATGCGCCGGTGCATGTAGAAAAAATCTTCGCCCGAACCGTTGGCAAGTCGATCGGCCGCCAGACTTGCTCGCTCTTTGGTTTTTGGGCCAGGCTGCCAACCGGTTGCGCGCAGAGCCTCCTTCTTGGGGTCGCTCAGGTTGTCCCATGTGTCGCGCGAGGCGTGCCAAAGCGCATGATGGTAGCGATGCTCTGCCGAGCTCATCATGTCGATGATGCTTTTCGCTAGGGGTATCGTTTTGCGTGGTTCAAGGAAATCCGACTTGACCGCGACAAAAGAGAACACTGAACCCGCCGGCGCTCCATTATGGGCCACGGTGCGCGTCACGGTCCCTACGATCGTTGGGCGACTGCGCGGCGCGTCCGGCCACTCGGGGGATAGGTAGCCCCGGTAGTCGTAGATCCAGCCGTCATACTCGGATTGAGGCTTGCCCTTGGCACGCCAGCTGATCACCGCAGGGTTGCCAGGTATAACGGTGCCTTCAACGAGTAAGTAGGGTTCGGTACCTACACAAAGATCTGGGCGCTCCCCCAATAAACCATAGATGTGCCCGTCCTCGCTAACTTCGAGGGATAGTTCGGCTTCCCAGACTGTCAGTTTGCCAAAATCGCCAACATTCCCCGGCACATTTAGAAAGCTACGGTACGTCCAGATGCCAGGGATATCTAGATTGATACCCATCGACGCCCCCCACCCCTTCATTTCCGCTTCCTTATATTAGCAATAAAGCTTGGCGAGTCGACTCCTATTTGTCGTAATGTCGAAGTTGGCGGGTGCACCTTGAACAATCAGCGCACTAGATTCAGTTAAGACCCCATATGAATTTGCGAATGAGCGTCATCGAGGGTTTTCTCTGATATCGACATGTATGATGAACGAGCTCAAAACGTCCGGGAGTAGCGCGAGAACAGCTGAAGCCGGCGTGTCTGCAAACGCTCAGGCGGGTGGAGGCCGTCTCGGATTCGGAAGCGGCTGTTGTGTTGCGGTCCTTGCCGACGACGACTGTCCATACCACCGTCTTCATGTTGTCATAGATGGCTTGGGTCTTGATTTTCATTGGGACTCGTTCTTTAGTTATGTTCGAGGGCTACGTTTTCTGCAGAATAAACTGCGTTCAGACCCTGCGTTTGGCGTGAGTATTGTGGCGGACCGCAAGGCTTACGGGGTCGAGCATTTATGCGCGATCGTATGCCAGGAGATGCTTAGCTGGATTGACGAGATGTCGGTCCACGAGATCGTCTAACGTTAATGTTTTTTTTCACGCAGGCGGCGATTACTGCGGCGCACCGCGGACCGCCTTCCCAAGAAACAGCCAAGCATTCGGACCTGATTTCACTGCGATGCCTATCGAAGAAGCGAATAAAACGCGTAGGCTTCAGCGTCATTCGGATCGTCCGCGGGGTCTACAACGGCTACAGAAGGTTTAAGTACGACTTGCAAGGAGTGAAGCCAGACTCGCAGTTCTTTCGGGACCGCCAGTGGGGCGACTTTGATATCTGCCTCCAAAAATTCTACCCCCTTACAACGGGAGTGGCCCTCGGGCGCAGATCTATATGGAAAATGTCAATGCATTCACCGAATATTGCGCAGCCGACCGGCGACTGACGCACACTTACGTTCCGGGATCATGGGTGGGGAAATGGCAAGGGCTGCAGCTACAAAGAGAACCTTCGACGCACTGCCTGACACGATTGACTTCCGAGATGCAATCTTTACGCCGACACTTATCCGTGTCGCACCCGAAAGTGATATCAGCGCCTATTATGGCCTTGGCATACCCGTCCTGGATCAGGGCCGAGAAGGCGCATGCACCGGCTTCGGTTTGGCGACGGTCGCAAACTATCTCCTGAGGGTCCGAGAAAGGAATCCGGCGGCCGACGAAGTAAGTGCCTGGATGCTTTACGCGATGGCCAAGCGTTATGATGAGTGGCCCGGGCAAAATTACGAGGGATCCAGTGCGAGGGGAGCCATGAAGGGATGGTTCAAGCACGGCCTTTGCGCTTATGCGCTCTGGAAGGAACGCGATCCCGATCCCACTGTTGAGGAAAAGCGGTCGGCGGACGCGCTTGCTCGTCCGCTCGGCGCTTATTTTCGCGTGAATCACAAAGACCTCGTCGGCATGCACGCGGCGATTAACGAAACCGGCATTTTGTATGCCACGGCGCGCGTTCACGACGGATGGCAGTCGGTCAAGCCGGAACAGGAGAATATTGAATATCGTCCCGGGCAGATTGGCGGGCACGCCTTTGCGATCGTAGGTTACAATCGCCGAGGCTTCTGGGTTCAAAACAGCTGGGGGGAAAAGTGGGGCGCAAAAGGGCTGGCAAACCTGTCCTACACGGACTGGCTCGCGAACGGCACAGACGTATGGGTCGCGTCACTCGGCGCACCCGTCGACCTGACCTCGTCGCTTGCTACCGCAAACATGAGAGCGGACGCTCCGCGCAGCTACCAAAGCCAGGTTTATGCAGACCTTCGTCCATACATCATCACGTCGAAGAACAATGGTGTCTTGGACGACAAGGGCACCTATGGCTTAACCCCTGCTGGGTTGAAAACTCTGATAACTGAGCGGATGCCGCGCGCCATGTCATCATGGCAAACTAGGCGTGTGCTGCTCTATGCTCACGGCGGTTTGGTCGGTCAGGACGCTGCGGTGCAAACGGTTTCAGGCAATCTCGCGCCGTTGCTTCAATCGCAGGTCTATCCTCTCTCATTCATCTGGCGCTCGGACGTTTGGACGACTTTGTCAAACATATTGAGGGACGCAATTGGGCGTCGGCGGGACGAAGGCCTCCTGGACAAAGCCAAAGATTTCATGCTCGACAGGCTAGACGACACTCTGGAGGTCGGCGCGCGAAACCTCGGAGGTAAAGCGCTGTGGGACGAGATGAAAGAAAACGCGCGGATGGCGACGGAAGAAAAACTTGGCTCGGCGAACTTGGTAACCGACCATCTCATCAAGCTCCACAAGGACGGTGAGATTGATGAGGTCCATCTCGTCGGACATAGCGCCGGATCGATATTTCATGCCCCGGTCGTTTCAAAATTCGCCAAGGCCAAAGTCCCCTTAAAAACTGTCAGTCTTTGGGCGCCTGCGTGCACAGTCGCGCTCTTCAATGAGACCTATTTGCCAGCGCTCAAGAAGGGAATGATCGAGAAATTCGATCTTTATACGCTTGACGACCCAACGGAGCAGGACGACGATTGCGCCGGCATCTATCATAAGTCGCTGCTTTATCTTGTCAGCAACGCGTTTGAAACAACACCTCACATCCCTGCTCTAAAGGACGGAGTTCCTATCCTCGGCATGGAAAGATTTGCCAAAGATGCGCTGGGGACGCTATTCGACGGAACAACCAAGCAGTGGAATTTAGCTCCGGGTCCAGCCTCTAAAGCAAGGCACCACGGCGATTTCGATAACGACGAAGCGACATTACTGTCAACGCTGCATCGAGTGCTCGATGGTTCCGTAACCAAGATAGCCAAGGATCTCGCGAAGCGTAGGCCGACTGGCTCCAACATACAGAAGCGAGAATTCAGGCAGTCCCTCGACCAAAAGCTCGGCCAGCCTTCCGCAGCGAAGTGAAACCCATGCTTCCTAAGTCCCGGTGGGCCAGTCCGTCTACGCTGATACGCCTGGATATGTTACGGAGTTCAGAGCTCACGGAGCTTACTCTCCACGAACCGCAACACTTGGTGGCCACCTGCCTGCGGCTTCCCGCTCGCTGTGATCGTCGACTATGGATCGGCAAGAAGCGGGGGGCCGCCTCGGCTTACATTGAGCTTTGCCGCTAGGCGGGTCTTTCAACCGCGAAAGAAATCCATCAGATTGGCCCGTGGTGAGCGCGCGGTCTCCGCGCCGGCAGCGCCAGAGATTACTTTCTGTAGTATGAGAGGGGTCAAGAGTCCAATTTGGAATGCCGTCAATGCCTGCGCTTGGCTTCCAAAATTCAACCAAGTAAAAGCACCCGAGACAAATATCATCAGCGCTGTGATAATCCAGTACGGTGCACTTTTTAGATACTCTGGAAACCGTGGATTTGTCTTTAGGCCATACCAATGAACAAGCTCGGCGACGAAGCCCCCAAAAAGGCCAACCAGGAAAACGCTCAGCGCAGTGGTCAACGCTACTCCGCCACTCATGTCCAATCCTCCAGTTCGACTGCCAACCAGTCCAGATATGTTTGTAGTATAGCTGCCGATCGCTTTTCCAGTCCCATCTACATGAGTTCGCGGTCTCGGCTGCGTTATTCTGTGGAGGGAGCCTTTTCCTTGGCCAATGCAATTGCCGTTCTCTCTTCCAGCGATCCGCCCACCGGTCTCCATGATGAGGATCTTACGCGCAAGTCGCTGGAGACCATGTTTCGAGACATAGGGTCCAGGGAGGGGCAGCAAGCATGCGAACTCATTCTGGTGCTCTCGGGTCATGGTGACCAGACTGGGGAAGAGACTTGGTTCTGTACCTATGACGCTCGTCCTGATGGGATTGACCTGGCGGGCAGCGATCTTGCCGATCTGGTCATGCTTGCCAGACCGGCCAAGGTATCGGCGGTACTTGACTTCTGCCATGCCGGCGGCGTCGCGCAAGATTTTCAGGCGTCCTTGTCAAAACAAATTGGCCACGAAAATGTCCTGATCCTTGCTGGCGCATCCACGCGGCAACTGGCCTACGAGCACCCTGCCCTTGGCAGGGGTTTGTTCACGATCGCGCTGCACGAGGCACTCGTCGACAAGAGACTGTTCGCGCTCGCCGGACTGCGCAAATCCACAATAGCAACGCCGTTTGGCGTATCGCTATCGAGTGACCTGTCGCGGCTTTTTGTGTTCGCAAGGGAGCGCACCGAACAGCTCGCCTATCTATTTGCGGGCGGTCGCATGCAGACGCCGGAGCTGCATGGCGCTGGCCATCTTGAGCTTTCCTGGTCTGATGCAACAATCGGTCCTCCTTCTGCACCGGAACCGCGACGAGCGCTGGCCGGCAGAATCAGACGTGTGTTTGGCTGGGGTGTAACGATCGCCGCTACAATCGGCCTGTTGCTTTACTTCCTGCAGTACCACATCGCTGTTCAGCCGAACGGCTGGATCGAGTTGCGGCCCGGCCCGGCCTGGATGTCCTCGTTGCTTCCCGTTGCGGTAGGATCGGGTGTCCAGTTGGCAGTCGCAGTCGACGATCTTGAGCCCGCTTCGCCTCGCTGGGACGAGGAGCGGATCAACGCCCGAACCGCCCTGATGCGCGGCGGCATAGGCGGGCTGGTCAATCACCCGGTAGGTGATCAAGAAAACTGGGAGTTTCGGCTGACATCCGAATTATCCAAGGAAGCTGCCCGCCGAATGGATTTCGTCTCGTCACGCATTGACATGACCAGTATCTGCGAGGCGACAAACATTCGGCGCGATCGAATCCGCGAATATCAGTTTGCACTCGAAGCTGCGTTGCTCGATCGGGCACGGTCCTGCCCCCCTACTTATTTTCTTTTGAATGGCCCCGAGATCGTCGACCTCTACGCCGTCGAAGACGTGCAGACGATCGCCGACTACGGGCTTTCGGGGCTTTCCGACCAGGCAATACGGACTTATTTGGCGGGCCTTGCCTTGGCCTATCGTGAGCTCGGGGATGAGGACACGAGGCGACGCTCACTGGAAGCGGCAGTATTGTTGATCTCCGTTCGCGCTGAACGCGGAGCGGTCAAATCGGCGGATTGGCTTGCCTTATTGCGATTCGTCGAGGAGATAGCACGAAGCCCCAAGCTTGCCGTCGCACCTAACACCGCAGTGTTTCCGCGTCTGGCCAAGTGCGGAATGAGTTGGTGTGAACTGTCGATGAAAATTGTCGAATATTTTGCCGCGGGCCCGGAAGCCTCCGGCATGGGCAGCGCGGAAGGCTTGATGATGTGGCTGATGGCGAAAGACTCTGAGAGACAGGCGGCGGAAGGGGACGCCACTCGTTCATGGTCGCTCCCGCCCCTCCTGTTGCTTGCTCGCCGCGGCGAACTCGACGAACGAGACCTCGACCTGATCATTCGGCGTTTTGGCTTGTTCGTCCTTAATGGCGAGATGTTCTATCCAGACGCCATCTGGTTGCCGAGATTTGCGCGCGTGGTTCCCCTCAGCAAAGAGTGGACCACTGCGCTGTGGAACTGTGCGCTTGACACAACAGGCAAAGACCCGCGCTGCCTCGCTCTCGATTCTGGTTTAGCTGCACGCGTGCTTGCCGCGCAGGGTCGCTTCCTCAGCACCGCGGCATTGGCCCGACTGGTCTCGCGACTCGACGATAGCATCAAGGATGAGCGCGATATCGCGGCGTATGCATCCGAAATGATCGACCTTGCATGCTGGGCGCCCATGCCCGATCGCTGGGTCTCAGGTCTGGAAAGAGGCGTCGCCTACGACGTACAGATAGCGCCGCCGCGCGCTGCCGATCCACTGACAGGCGTACAAATCATCGAAGTCACCGACGTCTCCGTAGCGCAGGCGCTGTCCGCGTCGCTGAAGAGCGATCACGGCAGCACGTCGGCGACAATCGACCTGCTCAAAAGGTACGCGTCCAACCACTTGTCCTATGCGGGCCTTGACATCGTCTATCGCGCGCTGGCGCACAAGCTGCGACAGATGGACGATCCAATCGGCCTTGACCTCGTGCGTTCGCTCCAGGACTCGAAATCGGATACACAGGCACGGGCAGTTCTCCTACGCGCCCTGTCGATCGCAACGAAGCTCGACGGGCTAAAAGACGCTCGTATCGTAGAGGGTCCCCGTTTCTGGCGTCTCGATGCGGTCCTGGCAGCGCGCAAGCAGCTTGGCGATTACCAGTTTGAACTGGATCATTTCTGCGAATAGTGGCCTGCTGCCGGTTTTTCGGACACGCTGTTAGTTCAGGGGGTCATTGATGCGTCGCCTATTTGTGCTTCTGAGCCTGTTGTTTTCGAGTCTGGCGGGCGCGGCTGCCGCGCGTGATATCAGCATTGCCACCTGGAATCTGGGTTGGCACATGGATCGCGCGACAGTCACGGACTGGATCGAAGCCTGCACCGCAACTTACGAGTTGGACCTGGCCACAAAAAGATACCGCCCATCGACACAGATCGGTGCGCGGTTCGGATGGGACATCAACGCATTCGATATAGAGGGTTGGGATGCCGCCCGCTTCCCTGTTTGCGATGTCTACGGAGCCAATAAGCAGGGATTCGGATTTGCCACCGTCCGCGTCACACTCGCCGCGTACGAGCAACGCCGCACCCAAATACAAAATTTCATCGCGAACAGCGTTCCGGCCGATATCATCGCCTTTCAGGAAGTAAGCGGCAAAGAAGCTGTTCTTGAGGTTTTGCCAAACGGCGCTGCCGATTGGCAGGTCTGCTCCTTCACGACCTTCAAGGTCCAACGTCTTGCCATCGCATGGAAGAGGTCTCTGGGCAGCCAGATCGCTTGCGCGACCGAAGACCCTCTGACGCTCAAAGATGTCAGGCCACCCAAGGATCAGCCCCGGCCAGGGCTGTCCTTGGCCATCGATATCGGCGGAACGCGTCTGCAAGTCCTCAATGTGCATCTGAAATCGAGCTGCGTCTCCCCCATCGGTGGAAACCCACTTGCTGGAGATGCGTCCGCTTGCCAGATCCTGCACGACCAGATCGTCCCCCTAGAGACCTGGATCGACCGAGAGACGGCGGTCACCGACAAGACCATCCTGCTGGGCGACTTCAATCGCAACCTCTGGCACGAGCTTGAGGACTCCCGAGCAGTGCGAAGTGATGGCAGCGACCCTACAACCCCACTCCCCGCGGGCGTGCGCGTGAGCTCCCTGTTTGAGGAAGTCATCGACGGCAAGCCTGCATCGAGCGCCTTCACGATGCTCAAGGAGCTGTGTCCTCTCAATGAGGTTGGGAAGCTTCTGTGCGGGATGGGTGAGACGCGGGCACTTGATACGCCAGAAGTCGATGTCTTGAGGTTTCACACCTATCTTGGGTGCCGAAATCCCATCGGGCTCGACCACATCTTGCTGGGACCGGGCCTTGTCCCTCGAGGTGATGCGACGCATACCTCGATTGGAAGACTCGGGGGGAGTCGTCATCCCAACAAAGACAATCCCGAGCCGCTGCTCGGCATCGCAGACCATTGCCCATTGATCGCAAGTTTTAGCTTTTAGGTCTGAGAGACTCGGCGCGTTCTTCGCTTGGCCGGTTTCATGGTCGCACAGATGAATAAGGACGTCTTATCCCCTGCGTTTAACGGGGCCCCAATCTTTGGAACCCTGCCGCGAAGGGGTGAGGAGATGGCGTTCGCCGACCCCTCGGTGTTGTATTGTTGCGTTTCACGAGTTCTACAGTAGTGTGCAACTGACTGATTTTCATGGGGCTGCGCTGGAATTCCAGGACGGTCGTCAGCGCAAGGCGGCAGTCGTGGGGGGATAGCGCATGCCGACCAACAACTGGATCCGGTTTCTTCGGAACTACGGGCCCATTCCGACCAACGACAATATGTACGACGAGACCATTCAGCGGGCTTTGGCTCGCTTGAAGATGCAGCCTATTGAGCTGCCCGCCCAGCATCTTGCGTGGCTGGTCGATAATTTCAGGTCGGACGAGTGCCAGTCCATCATCCTCACGGGCACCGCCGGCGACGGAAAGACCTATCACTGCCGACGCGTGTGGCTTGAGCTCGGAGGCACGATTGAGGACTGGAACGCCGGAGAGAAGATCCAGCGCCTCAGCTTGGGGTCTCGCCAACTCATCGTCGTCAAGGATCTGAGTGAGCTTCGCTCCGACGAGAGTAAGCCGCTGATTGAGCAGATGGCGTGGGATGTCGCAGACCCCAATTCCCCCAGGGTCTACCTGATGGCAGCCAATCATGGCCAGCTTCTCGAAAAAATGAAGACCGCCGGCAGCGACAAGACGACAAGCGCTCTGGTCGAGGTGGTCGAGAATCTCCTGGTCGTTGGCCGCAGTGGGAACTCTGCGATTAAGCTCGATTTGAGGGATCTCAGCCGGTCTGCCGCCGCCGTGATGATCGATCAGGTCATTGACGCGGTGACGCTGCACCCCGGTTGGAGCGGCTGCGGGGGTTGTCCGGCGCTAAATGGGGCAACCTGTCCGATCCGCGAGAACCGTGAACGGCTGGTCGGGACCCACGACAATCGTCTCTTCCGGCGACGGCTCGGCAATCTGGTCGAAGCTAGCGAACATAATGGTGGTCACTTTACCATCCGGCAGGTCCTATCCCTCGTCACGAACATCATTCTTGGCCATCCCGACGCACGCGACGGACTAATGGCGTGCACCGATGTCGCCGAATTGGCAGCCGCGGGAACGGCGGAGCGTGCCAGTCCCTACCGCAATGTATTCGGCGGGAATTTGAAACCAAGCCGCGCAGAAAGAACCGAACCCTTTCGCAAGCTCAACCTGTTCGGCATCGGCTCGGAAACGAGCAACAAAGTCGACAATATGCTGGTCTACGGTGCCGACGATCCGGCGTTGGTGGAAACCTACCGAGCCCTCGTGCAAACCGATCAGGTTTACGGCGAGACGCCAGCCTATAAACGGGCGCAACAGTCCTACCTCGAGGGCGACGATCCGAGCGCTGTCGCCCGGTTTCTCGGGCTCCTTCGCGGGCAGCGTCAGCGGTTGTTCTTTACCATCTCAGACGACCTGGCAGACACGTTGGACCTCTGGGACCTGACCGTCTTTCGGTACGCCGGGCTCTATCTCGAAACCAGTCGCGCGTTGGCCGAGAAACGAGCATTGCCGCGGCAGGTGATGCCCATGCTCGTGCGCGGGCTAAATCGGGTGTTCACCGGCATGCTGATCCAGAACCAGGACGAATTGGTACTTGCAAGTTCGGGAAGCCAATCGCAGTCGAGGACCAGTCCTCTGCTGGAGGAATTCGTGTCCGTCGCCCGCCGGGCTGGCGAGGAAGTGGCGTTGCTCGGTGACGGGGATGGAGGCATGAAGCTGGTGGTTCGGCTTGCGCGTGATGATCCGCCTGAAGTCACGCTGCAATTGTCGACGACCCGCTTTGAGTTCTTGGGCCGTGTGGCCGAGGGCGCATTGCCTACGAGTTTTTCGCTCGAGTGCCACGAGGACCTTCTTGCGTTTAAGGCACGGCTTCTGAGCGCCGTCGAACGGCGGCGGTTCCTTGACGGTGACGATCGCAGTGACGGGATCGTCCTCAAGTTCATCGACCTCAATTCTGATGGTCGTGCATCATCGCGTAGCGTGACGGTGAGGCTCTGATGATGGAGATCTTGAAACGCCCAATTTCCCATGAGGATCGCACTGGACCCGCGTTCTGGGTCGATGAAGCGATCTGGGGGCATCGCCTGCATGACGAACAGACGCCCTGGCTGATTCTGCTTGAATTCCTTGGCGTGCTCCGATCGGAGCACGTTGCCGGCCGCGCCTTGGCGGAAGAGGAGTTCAACGCACTGTCCTATCGTCCGCAGACGCAATTGCGACTGCGCAATCTGATCTTCAACAATCCCTATCTTCTGACCATCGGGGCCGAAAAGCTTTCCGACGATGCAGCCTGGACCAAATGGCTGGAGTTGATGGAACAGAACGCCGGCGGCCTTAAGAGCCGCGACTTCAGTTACCTCCGTGGCCGCTTCGACAGCTTCGACGACTTCGCCTCTGTGGTGGGGTTCTTGCAGTCGTCCGCCATCGAAGGCACCAGCAATAAACGCTGGAGTTCAAAGTTCGTCTTCCCCTTCGGTCCCAGCGCGCTTTACGAGGATGCCGCTGTGACGGCGTCCGGTGTTTCGACCGACAGACGTTTCTTCGCTCGAACCGGCGAAGTTCTCTACCTGATGCTTTGCCGGTCCAAGCGAGTCGCCGAGCTCAAAGAACGGCTGGTCGCAAAGCTCTTTGAGCAGCCAACCGTCTACGATCGGTTGGTCGCTGCGCTGCAAGGGGAGCCACAACTTGCCGAGCGTGATCGGCCGGGTTCATACTTGCCTTGCTCGACCCACCCGATCTTCGATCAGCTTGCCGAGGATTGGATAGCTATTTTGGATAGCCCGATTTCGGTGTTCGACGCTCTGCCGCACATCGTAACCATCACCGGGCTCAATCTTGTTCGGTACCAGCTTGACCGGGCGCGAGAACTACTGGACTCGGTGCCCATCACGATGATTTGCGAGATCGTATCGCCACGAAAGACCGTGATCCGTGACCTTGCGGCGGACTCCTTTCAGGCGAACAATGCGCTGCCGGGTCTTGCCATTGAGCATTACGTCCGCAGTGCCGAAAGTTCTCATGAGTGGCAGCTCGCCGTTACATCGGACGATGCCGTTCTCAGCGCGGCGGAGGTATTGGGACGCCAGTTCGACTGGCCGGATCCTGATTACCTACCGACCGGGATGAGCAATCCTGGCGACCTGATCGACGAGCTCGTCGGCAGAGCAAAGACCAGGCACGCGCAACATGTGGGCAAGGTTCATTCGACCTGGGCGCGGCAGATCGGGTTGAGCTCGCGTCGCTCAAGCCGCCGCGTGCGCTACGCACCGACCGACCGGCTGCTCAAGACGCTGGTTGTTTGCTGCGTGAGCGAGCGGATGGAATTCAAGGACTTCCTCGCCGCGCTGCACGACCGCTACGGTCTCGTGATCGGAGATCAACAGGCAGCGAGCATCATCGGCGCCGGAAAAGCCGATCAGGAAGACTTCTCCGACAATGCGCGGCGACTGGAGGAACGGCTGATTAGCCTCGGCCTGCTCAACCGGCTGTCGGACTCGGCCGCCTATGTGGAAAATCCGTTTCGCCGCGAGGTGCGAGCATGAACGCTCTCGATCTGATCGGCACGGCAGGGGCTGCGGCGCTGCAAGAGCGCCTGCAGGGTCTCGGGGCCGACAGCGGCACAGCTCGCTTCATGCTCGATCGCCTCACCGGGCCGCAGGTTTCCGCGATCGTCAGGCAGTTGGTTTCTGACGCTTCGATCCAGTCGCAAGTCAAGATCGCCGTGCCCCGCGCTCTCGTCGATGGCCAGGGCCTGCCCGATTCCGTGATCACCGACGAGAGGACCGTGGCGTGGCGGCATGCCGAATGCGACCGTCCCGCGCTCCTTATCGCGAATACCGACGACGATCAGGGCGCTTCATTGCACGATGTGGCGCTGATCGGCGCCAAGGAACTCAAGGAAGGACCCGCCTATTGGGTGCTTCCCGCATCCGATGGTCTTGGGCTGCCGGAAGAGCACGTCGAAGCATGGCACATAGCCCTCAAGGCCCTATCCAGTGTCGATGACTGGCCACTCGCACAACTCAGCAACTATGTTGCCATGACGCGAGACGCGATCGACAGCATGTCGCTGCCCGTGGCGGACGCACTTGGCTGGGCGCTACCTGCACTGCAATTGCCGCGCGACACAGGATATTTCCGCTCGCAGCGGCCAAAGGACCTGCAGCAGCAAAGCCGCTGGCGACGCCTTTACGACAAACTCATCACTGACCGTCGACCATTGCTTTCCAAGCAGCGGCCCAACCGCCAGCCGATCGAAGCCGACGAGCTGCGGGATCAGTTCGAGACGGTTCGAGACGAGATCGCCGCCGAGCTGCACCCGATGATCGAGGCATTCGTCGACTCGCCAGCCGGGTGGCGGGAGGCGACCGAAAAACTCGCTGAGCTCGAGTGGGAACAGGACAATATCCTTCTCATCTTCTCGGGCCTCAAGCTCAAGAAGTTGAAGCTTCCGGAAGAGACCGCTCAGTTTTTCGACTACGAGCGTCCCGATCGCCTCAACGATCCGGACAAGGCGTATCTCAGCGATCTCAAGGGTCGATCCCTCAAGGAATCGCGAGAGGACGACCGCGAGTTCTTCGAAGCTCATCGGGAGGATCTGGCGGCCAACAGGCAGTTGCGCGCCAAATGGGAGAAGTTCGTCTACGGACGCCCTATTGAGTGCAGGGATTTCCTCGATGGCTTGGTCCGCAGCATCGAGCGGCTTTTTGCTCAGCTCGGCACGCTCAAGATGCCTCGCCGGATCGAGATCCGGTCTTCACGCCGGACCAAGACGCAATGGCTGGACATGAATGCGGACGTAGCCCGCGCCTTCAGCCTCAAGTACAAGGCCCTTCGTCAGGTTCTCCCACAGGCGGTTAGCTGGGACACGCCGCACATTTTCGAGTTCGAGGTGCTGCTCGAAGCCGCAAGCAAGAGCCGGAAATTCCGCGAGAACGTCTCGACGTCGCGCGCCAACATTCAGATAAAGTTCGACCTCACTCTGACTGTGGGAAGCGGCCCGGGTGCGGAGAAAAACACGGTCCAGTTGATCTGGCGGGCCGAGCCAAACGCGATCGGCTTGGCGTTGCCCGATGACTTGGCCAGGCTCGAAAAGAATCCATTCGGCATTGCCGAAGTGTCACGCATGCTGGTCAGCAAGAAGGGAGCGATGCAGTCGGTGTCCCTCGCCGACGTAGGCACTTTGCAGCCCTCTTTTCGCCAGGATGCGGGATCGTTGGTTCCACGATCGACCAATGTTGAAGACTTAAGCAAGGCTCTGCCCAGGGCCATCAAGGCAGCCGTCGCGGGCAGTCGTATAACGCCCCCTGCCGGCGCAGACCTTGGAGAGAGGTGGACTGCCTTTGTCGTGGGCTACTCGGCTGCCATCGACGATTGGCGGACGAACGGCATGGGGGGAACACCCCAGCTCGAACAGGCCGATCTATACGCAAGGCTGCTGGATCAACTTCGTAGCTCGGCGCCAGGCGATCTAAATCGGCGGGACCTGTGGGAACCGATCCTCAGGATCGGCACGGTTCAGATTGCCGGATCGACGCCGGCTGCGATCGTAGCACCTTGGCACCCCATGCGGATGGCCGCGACGGCAGTCAAGATGCGCTCTCTCTGCGGATTGATTGACCACTTGCTTAAGGCAGAAGAGGTCAACTTCGGCGACCAGCGGCTCTTTTTTGCCGATCTCCGCTCCGAGCTCGCGCATCCCTACTACCCGGAGGCAGTACCGGGTTTCACGGGAGGCGAGGCGGTTCTTTTGACTGAGACGAGCACGCTCAACGACTACAGCTTCATGGAACGGCCGGTTCGCGATCCCTCGGAAGCCTCCACCGATGTGGATCCTGCCGAGGCTGCGCGTGAGATCCGCGGGCTGATCGGCCGTTATCTCGACCTGCAGCCGCACGAGCGCGCCAATCTGAGTATCATGCTCTACAACTGCGATGCTGCAGGCCTGCCATTGGCCACGGTCAACGCGTTGGGGTCAGTTCACGAAGACGAGGTCCACTGCAACGTCCTCGTCCGCCATCGAGACCGCTCGAAGCTCAACAAGGTCTATACCGATCTCCTCGATCAGTCGGGCAACGACCCCGACGCAATCGTCGTCAGTGAAACGTCGCTCAACTTCATGTCGAAGCTCAGAATCGGGGTGATGCTTGAGGGCAGCACGGGGCGCCGGGCGCCTGACGAGCGCAGCGTGGACGTGGCGTTCCTGCATGATGTCGTATCGCGTCAGGCCAAGGAGGCCTGGTTTTCCGTGCCTCGCAAAGATGACTCGGATCCTTCGATCGCCGACCACGTCCCGCCTCGCTGGTCGTATCGGCGGGTTGTTGGAGAAGAACAGCTCACCGCAACAAGTTATCTGGTTTCGCCTCGCCAACCTCGGGTCGGCTGGTCCTATCTCGACGCTCTGGCAGCCGTGATCCGCAAACAGTCGCATCGCGACAACGAGCATTATCTGCCCGCGCGTCAGATTTCGCTGCAGGACCATGGCCTTGAGGCCATGTTCAAGGATGTTCACGGCCTGGCCGAGTGGGTCGCCACTTATGACGACCTCCTCGACAAGCGGCAGCTCATGGCGCAGGGCATCAAGGTCATCCGATATCGGCGCGAACGGACGCACGGCCGCAACATGGTGGTGTCCTCGACCTCCGACCTGCGTGTCCTTCCGGTGCTTGTCCGTCGACGCCTCGATCAACTCAGCCTCGGGCTTAGCGACGAGCGTCTATCGGCGCTTGCCCAGAGGATGATCGCCGACGCGACGGCCATCTCCGGCGATGTCATACTGCGTGCGGCCAAGCGCGGCGTATCGGCTGGTGAATTAATAGGCCTGGTCCTCAGTCGTGCGCTTGTTGCTGAGGAGCTTCTGAAGCGTCCGGCATCGTGGTTCCTTCTCGACGATTACGCACAATGGCTGGGCCAGCGAGAGGAAGGGATTGCCGACATTCTTGCGCTCAGCGTCGACCCGGGGCCCGATGGGCACCCCAGGCTTCGCGCTGTGGTGACCGAAGCGAAGTATGTCGAGGCCAGTGGCCTGGCGGAAGCCAAACGTCATTCTAGCCAACAGTTACGACAAACGATGCGCCGGATCGAGGACGCGCTCTTCGGCGATCCAGGACGGCTTGACCGTGACCTATGGCTTTCGCGTCTTGCGGACATCCTGCTCGATGAGCCGTCGGCACTAACCGCAAGCTTTTCGCTTGAGGAGGTGAGGAACGGCATCCGCAACGGCACGGTGGAAATCGATCTAAAGGGCTATTCCCACATTTTTGTCTCGGGACCCGCAGACGCGGGTGGCTCCGCCGGCGATCAGGACGAAGTGACCGAGGTCCGGGGACTGCAGGAGATCTACACGCGCGAAGGTCTGCGGCAACTGATCAAGGCCTATGAGGCCTCTGACCGGTTGATGCCGATCAGAAGCGCCTTGGGAGATCGCAGGCCGTGGGAGACATCTGAGTTTCGCGCGCCAGCGCCACGCGTTCGGTGGACCACGAAGAGTGGCCCAGCCAGTGGTACCGGCCCCGAGCCGGACGCCTCGCCGCTGAGCCCTCCGCAAACGACACCCGCGCCCCTTCCGGCTGGGCCCAAGGGAAGTGCCGATACAGCGCCTCTTGCCGATGCCGATGAGGGTGGTCCTCATTCGGCTGCCCACGCCACTCCGCCTGATCGGGAGGAGGAGGTGGAAGGACCGATTCCCGGGGACATCGAGAGTTTTGCCGGGATGGTGACCCGACGGGCGGGGCAGGTGCAGTCTGCGGCTGACGAGGACGAACAATGGCTCGAGGCAACAGCCGGCCGGCTGCGTACGGCTCTTATGGGGTACAATCTACAGGCCAAGATCGCTGGGACGCGATTGACGCCAAACGCCGCCTTGGTGCGATTTGTCGGCAGCGATCGCCTGCGCGTTGAAGACATCGAGGCCAAGCAGTCGGCCCTTCTGACCACGCATGGCCTGAGAGTGATCTCGATCTCGCCACTGCCCGGCGAGATCGTAGTGGGCGTGGCAAGAGCAAAGCGGCAGATTGTCTCAATGTGGGATCTCTGGGAGCGCCGTGCCCTGAACCGCAACGCCGCCGGTCTCAACACGAGCTTCCTTCTCGGTCTGCGCGAGCTGGACGGAGAAATTCTCTATCTCAACTTGGGCGGCCCCTTTGCTGGCGTCTCACAACACGACCCGCACACGCTGATTGCCGGCGCGACTGGCAGCGGCAAATCGGTGCTGATCCAGGCGCTAATCCTCGACATCGCAGCGACCAATCCTAGTGCCTTGGTGCACATTCACCTGATTGATCCGAAAATGGGCGTCGACTACTCCGCTATCGAGCGGTTGCCCCATGTGAAGGGTGGGATCGTCGTTGACCAAGCGGCCGCGATCGAAATGATGGAGGGGCTCGTCGTCGAGATGGACCGGCGGTACGAGCTGTTCAGGCAAAGCGGGGCTCGCGACGTCCGATCGTTCAACATCAAGGCCGCGCCAGAAGCACGGCTGCCGATGAAGTTTCTCATCCACGACGAGTTCGCCGAATGGATGCTGACCGAGGATTACAAGGGTGCCGTCACCTCGATCGTTTCCAGGCTCGGAGTGAAGGCGCGAGCCGCCGGCATTCACCTCGTCTTTGCGGCACAACGGCCCGATGCCGGGGTCATGCCTGTTCAGCTGCGTGACAATCTGGGTAATCGGCTGATCCTCAAGGTCGCCAGCGTCGGAACGTCAGAGATCGCCCTCGGGATGAAGGGCGCCGAGAACCTGCTCGGCCTCGGGCACCTGGCCGCGCGGCTGAGCGGCGAGGCCTCGACCGTCTTTGCACAGGCACCATTCCTGTCCGATGAGGATATAGAAGACGTCGTGTCGGCGATCGCTGCTCAGGACGGCTGAGCTGGCAACACCGGAGGCGGGGCAGGACCGAACAGGAGAACGAGGGCATAAATGACACCGGCGCATGACATCGCCACCGCGACCCACAACAGAACTGAATGATCTTTACCGTTGAGGGCGGCCATTTCTTGTCCTTGTTCTTGAGCGAGACGGCGTAGTCGCCGCCGAGCTTGTTCAAATTGGGGTCAGAACAAGAGCAGCGCGAAATCGTACTCTACGGTCGAACCGAACATGAACGGTGTCTGATCTCGAATGCGGGGTCCAGTTGGGACAGAAAATGGACCCGTCGACCGGTATCGATTTCATCTAAACGCTCCCCGACTTCGGCTCGCTGGGATTCGATGCAGTCCAATAGTGCGCGACGCTACATCGGTTCGGTTCCCAAGAACCGGGCTTTCATCGCATTTAGTAGGTGCGTGGCCCGGCCGCGCGTCACGGGGGTGACTGTCTCCGCTGCCGCTGCGACGATTCAGACAAACGCGTCAATCGGCACCGTCGAAATGTGAACTGCTCGGGTAGTTCCGAGCACGGCCCGATGGTCTGCGGTCGACGCGAGCGTCACCTTCCTTACCGATCTGAATTCGGGCAACGCACCGTATTTCACGAACAGTTCAAGTTTGACATCCTGTTCGGGCCACATGTCAGTGGCGAGACCGGGTCCTTCCAAGGGCACGAAGAGCACGTTCGCTGTCCGAGCAGACCCCGGCAGCACCGCAAACTCTCCGAACGGGATGCCTGCGGAGCGATCTACCGTCTGCGAGATAGAACCTTCAGGCAAGACGACCGACGGAAGATACCGCATCTGCCTGCCTACCCCGTCAACCTTCACCCGGAACCATTCGACAACGACCACGGACAGCCCGCCGTTGACGACAGTAAGCGGGAGCACGAGATGGAACGCTCTTTCGTTCATATTGATGGGCCCCGCGAGGGTGACGGTGCTCCACAGGACCTCGCAGTTGGCCACCATCCGGTGCTCAATGGCCTGAGGGTAAGCGGCCAGTATCCAGTTGACGAGCAACCCGTCGAAAGTCTCGCGCTTGAGGGAGTCTCCCCTGATGGAACCATCGAGGATCTTAGATGAAACCGTGACGACGATCGCTTCCCTGATCGCGATCGGAGTAGGAGCGATAGTCTTGTCGGAAAGATACCGGTCCAATTTGGCAATAGCCTGGTCCATCAACGCCAATGTATCTATAGATGATGGAGGGGGAACTTCGACCCCATCAAACGGCACATCGTCAAGTGCCGCCTGTGCGAGGGGGCCAGAGAGCAGCAGTTGATACCTGTCAGCCGCCTGAGACTGCTTCAGTTCCCTACACCAGGTCACCACTGCCCCGCGGCCGATGATGTTCTTGGACGACTTCACTTGTTGGGCGAGCCGTCTTCCTTCCGGCAACTCCCACAAGATATCTACCTTATCGTTGGCAGAATCCGGCTCGACGGTGACCGCAGTCCAGTCGTTGCCGGGTTCGAGCGCATCAAGAAGACAAACTAGCGCCTGAATCGCGAAGCCACGAACTGCCTCACGCCCTCCCATCGGCCAGCTCCAGCTCGAAACTCATTCCGGAATTACTCCTCATCTGAAGCGTAGAAATCGCGGGCCACCCGACCCCAGTTCTCCCGCATCTCCTCCATGGCCGCGCTCGCCTTCGTGCTCGGCGACTCGTCTTCCATGCGGGCCCAGGCAGCAATCAGGGCCAGGACCTGCCGGGCGTATGGGTTGGGGGTGGCGTTTTCTTCGCGCAACTCCTCGAATAGCGCGGCGTGGGCCGGGTGCCGCGTATTTAGGGTCACGGTAATGAGTCCACCGACCAACGAAACATCGAACATGGAAGAGCCCGAGATGTCGGCGTGCTTGAACCTGAATTTCGAGGATTTGGTTACGTAGTCTACCGCGATTTCCCGAGCCTTTTTGGCATCGACCCCGTCGTTCGCGATGTCGGAACTGATCGCGTCCATACGCTCGGTATCGGGTGCTTTCTCGTCGCGATCGCTCTGCCCCGTATCTCCCAGGCGTTCGCGTCTCCGCTTCACCGAAGCCGTTGCCGCCTTTTCGGCGCGCGTCTCGTCCGTTTCCTCCGATTTGGCGACACGCTCGCCTTCGCGCATCTTCGCTACCTTCGCCCGCATCGCGTTCAACAGGCGATCAATCTCCTTGCTGATCCTGTACATCGGTAGGCGCGGATCTCGATCCTCTTCTAGCGAAGCCTGGAAGTCCGCCTCCGACATGGCCTCGGCTTGCGCATCCTCTTCGAGGTCGCGTCGGATGAAGCCTGTGGCGGACTGCTTGTTGTTCGTCACTCCGAACACGTCGTCCAAGGCGGGATCGAATACGACTTCTACCCCCCACCAGCGTTCCCTTGGGTCATACGAGTTCTCGAAGCTGCGATTTAGCTCGAGTTCCCTGTCCGCCCGCACCACCGAGATGCCGATGTTCTTCCGGGCATGCTGGCCGATCGGTTTCGCTCCGCCGCCCCGCCTCGCCTCGGGCTTACACACGGAGGCGCGGATCTTGACAATCGACTCGCCCCCATTGTACCCGACCGTCAATTCGACCGGCTCGCCGAACGGATCGAATGCCGGAATCTGGTCATAAGGGCTAGGTGCATTGGTCCCGCTCATCAGGAAAAGGGGATCGTTCGGACGGACGAAGCTCTGATAACCGGGGGCGTATATCCCGTCCCCCGCCTCGTAGGAGGCGAGCCGTATCCTTACCGAGCGCTTGTGGATGAAGTGGCGGTAAACACGACCGGCAATAAATTCGGTGTTTCTGAGCAACGCCCTACTCTGCTTCCAAGAGACACGGTCGAGGTCGCTCCAAACCACCAAAGTCCCGTGAGGGCCGATCTCGGCCGCGACAAGTTTGAGCCATTCCTTGGGAATAGCCGATACTTGCGGTTCGGGTACCTCGGTCATCTGTCCCCGCTCCACCTCACCGACATCGAGGTAGCTGTGATACACTGACCCTTCTTGCCAGCTCCATACGTCGACGCGGCGGCACTGCGAGATCGAGGAATTCGGGAGGCCCATGCCGAATTTGCCGATCCCCTTCTGGTCCTTTACCTGAAGGCGCGTGCCGTTACCGAACTGCAGCGCTCCCCGAAGGGTTTTTGGGTCCATACCAGCGGCATTATCGAAGACTGCCAGCCTTGACAGCCTGCGCCTGGAACCGCCTGCTGGGACTTCGTCGATGCAGATCAGCTCCACATCCGTAATCGTCCCCACGCTTTGACCGGATTGTATCGAGTTATCGATCAGTTCGGCCAACGCGTGCGCCGTGTCGCGATACCCGGAACTTCTCATCGCTGAGATGGAGAGGTTCTGCGGAATGACGGGAAAGCTCATTGTTTTTCCTCGTTTTCAAATCTATTCCACCGCGAGAGGTCTTCCACGAGCCGCAGGAATGCAGGTACGGGATCGGCGATGGCCAGGACCCGCAAGGGCTTGTCCGGCTTTTTGCGACCGCTTGCGGTTCGCCCCACCATCTCGGAAAGCACGGCTGACGAACTCGTCGGTCTGGCCAGGACTAAGCAAGTGACGTCGGGGACCACGTGCCCCGGCACGAAAACCCCATGCACGCATAGGACGGTCGTGTCCAATCGTGAGTTGAAACGCTGCATCTGGACGACTCGGTCGTTCCACGCCATCTGGCCAGTAATTGCCATCGCCTTTATCCCGAGGAACCCGAGCATTCCATTCAGGAGGTTAGCGTGGTCGGCGGTCGTGGCCTGAAGGACGACCTTTTCGTTTGCCCGGTTCAATTCTTCCATCAACTCGATGAGCATCGCATTGCGTCCGACATCGGACGCCAGAGCGTCCGCCAAATCCTGATGCAAGTCCAACTGGGCAGCATCGACGGTCAGCCCCGTCACTGGCGAGAATTTCGTCGTCACATCGAAGGGGTCTATGTCGCCAGCTGCAACGAGCAGTTGCGGAGCTTGGTCGACCATGCATATAGACCTTCCGGTCAGGGCATCCATCACGCCGGTCGCATAGCTGCTCTGGCGCAGGGTAGCTCCGGAAGCGGAATAGATCGCCGCAATGCTGAACTGCCCTCCTTTACGCATTTCCTGAAGGAGGGAGGCGCCGATAGGATGCCCGAGGTGCTCCGCGTCATTCATGACGACCACACATGCCCTCGCGCCCAGGCTTGCCAGGTTCTGGCCATCCGCGGCGACCCTGTCAAGGTCGGCGATGACAATTCCGCTCGAGAGGGTAGCTAGGTCCGGGAGCGCGTGGTTGCCGTACAGCCTGTAGGCCGTCACGTCGACAAGACCCAGATCATGCCAGACATGGGTGAGCTCCAGAAATGCCTCGTCACAGAGAGCTGGATGCGGGGCAATCCAAACGACAATGCTGTCGGCAGCCGCCGAGCGGAACAGGTCCAGCGCCGCTGCAGCGACCAGCCGAAGCTTCCCCGCGCCAGGCGGCATGTGGACAAGCACAACCTGGCTACTGTCCGCGAGACGGTTCCGCAGTTCGCGGAAGGCATTCGCCTGGTGCTCCCGGAGCTTGTTGCTGCTGGGCGCTTTGCTGGAGCTCTCCTGCTCGACCTGGTCGGACCCGTCGTACGCGAGGCCGAACCACCTGAAGAGCAGGTCGGTATAGAAGGGTCGATCGAACGCAACGGCGCGCAGGGTCAACTGTGGCGCGCCAGCGGGAAGTTCGAGCAGCTCGCACAACTCTGCCGCTTCCGAGGAGTTCATCTGCTCGAACAGCAGCTTGCGCACGTCGTCCCGTTTGAGTGCGCCCTCGGCACCGAATATGCCGACCACGAACTCGGCCAAGCCGAGGGGCGTCTTTGCCTCGGGCCGTTTGATCTCAAGGAGCTCGATCGCCGAAGCTCCGAGCAATCCGGTAAGACTCGACGTACCGCAACGTTCTAGAATTCCTACGAGCTTGGTCGCCACACTTCGTCCCCGCGGGAATCACCCGGAATGCCAGGTGCGATTGATCGCACCGTTCAAACCCAAAACCAATAGAGGGACCGTTGCAACGCTTCCAATCTCGGTTACCTTCCGCACCGCGACCTTGACTGAAGCATACCGGCCGCTCACCCCATTCGCAGCGATGAAAGCAGGACGCATTACATGCAGGAACTTTCGGAAGACCCGGACGAAATCCGGCTGTTCGGTGAAATAAGGGAGGTGTTCGAACGCTATCCGAACGCAGCCATCGACCTGCAAGAGGAAGCGATCAACATCCTGCAGGTGGTTCAGGCGCTGCGGGGAAGCAAAAACGTGTTCTTGGGAATGGCGGAGGACGAGGTCCGGGCTGGCCCATACCGGGAAGTGGTCAGGCTCGCGAAGGATTACGGGTGCCTCTCCGGCAGCGGCAAGGTGAACGTACACCATAGGTATAGGCCGCTGAAGATCGACGACGCCCGCGTCGCCCGTGAGGTGGACAGCAGGAGCTCGGCAGCAACGTCGGTGTTCTGGCTTACGCGAAACGAAGCCATTCACGAAAAATTCGTGGCAGGCGACACCTCGTTCCTTTCGGACGCGCAGCTACTGGACTATCCGCAGTGCTGCGCCGCGTGGCACTACGACTGCTATTTCGCTCGCGCGAGAGACGCCTACATCAGGCACAGCCGCTACCTATTCAAGTCGCTCGGTTTAGGGGAACAGTTTCCGCGCCGCTAACGAACGTCGATGTTTGTATCCGGAAAAGATCTACCTTATCCGAAGCAGCCGAGGACAGCTCGATTTGAACCAGATTTACCTTGACGGACATTCCACGACGCCGCTGGCGCCCGAGGCCCTGGAAGCGATGGCACCTTGGTGGCACGCGCAGGCGGGCAACCCGCATTCCCCTCATCTCCGCGGTATGATGGCGTCGTCCGCCGTCGAGGCGGCCCGCATGGATATCGCCAGGTTGGTCAATGCCGATTCGCAGGAGCTGTTCTTCACGTCGGGAGCAACCGAAGCCAACAACATCGCGGTTCGGGGTACTGCCCTTGCCGCGCTCGATGGCGGGAGCCCCCGCCGGCAGATCATTGTCTCCGCAATCGAACACAAGAGCGTACTGGCATCCGCCCATTCGCTCGAGAAGATGGGTTTCGAGATCGTCGAAGCGCCTGTCAGTCGAAACGGTGTCGTCGATCTCGACCGGCTCGAACCACTGATCGGCGAGGGGACACTTCTGGTCTCGGTCATGGCAGTCAACAACGAAGTCGGGACGATCCAGCCCGTTTCGACAGTGGTCAATCTCGCCCGGACGGCCGGCGCCCTCGTCCATGTCGACGCTGCGCAGGCGGCCGGCAAGGTACCCCTGGATTTCTCCGATTTCGACTTGGCCAGCCTGTCTTCGCATAAGTTCTACGGCCCAATGGGGATCGGCGCGCTCTTCGTTTCTTCCGCATCCCCGCTCCGGCCCTTCGCGCTACAGTTCGGCGGGGGGCAGGAAGCGGGAATTCGCCCCGGAACTGTTGCCACGCCACTGGCGGTCGGCTTCGGAGTCGCAGCTAGCCTGGCCAACGAGCGTCTACTGACCGATTCCGCCCATCAAAAGGCGATGGCTTGTACGCTGTTGGATGAGTTGGCGTCGCTCCAGACAAAGTTCATCGAGAACGTTCCCCAAAAATATCGTGTGCCGGGCAGCATCAGCATCAGGTTTCCGGGACATAACGCCATGTCACTCGTGAGCCGCGCAGGTGGACGCCTCGCGATTTCTGAGGGCTCTGCTTGTACGAGCGGTCAGATAGACGCTTCTCACGTCCTCTCCGCCATGGGATATACTTCGGAAGCGGCAGCAGAGACTGTCAGGATTTACTGCTCTCGATTCACGACCGGGATCGAAGTAGCGGAAGCTGCTCGAATTTTGTCGGACCTCGTGCGAGATTAATGATTGTCGCTGGCGACCGTCTCCAGTAGCATTCAATCATGACTGACGAGCTTCACCTCCCCATGACACAAATTCGCGTCTCGGGCCATGAGACCTTCCCGCTGCGCCTTCTTTGGCTGAAGAAGGCGTACGACGTGGCGTCGGGTCCCCACGGAGTCGACCGCAGAACATTTCACGAACAAAGCGCAATCGCCCGCTTCGGCGTAGGTAAGAATATGGCCCTTTCGATGCGCCATTGGGCTCTCGCCGCAGGCGTCATCAGCGACGACGGCGAAGCAGCCCTAACCGCAACGGATTTCGGGCATATGATTTTCGGGAACGACGGGCTCGATCCATATCTGGAACAGCATTCGACGCTATGGCTTATTCACGCCAACCTCGTCGCAATCCCGGACGTGGCCACGACGTTCTACTATGCGTTTAACAGGATCAACCAGTCGGCATTCTCGCGCGAAGACCTGGTTCAGGCGATGGCGGTGATCGTGGGATCCCGTGGAGGCCGTGCAACGGTGGAAACGCTGAAGCGGGATGTCGAGGTGTTCGTACGGAGTTACGCCGCGCGAAGCCAGGACGCCGGGGAGGACGCATCCGAGCCGCTGATGGTCGAGCTCGGCCTTCTGCGGGAGCTGAAGTCCAGCGGACAGATGGAATTCGTACGCGGCCCCAAGAATACCCTCCCGGATGGCGTATTCGCGCGTGTCCTCAAGCGTTACTGGGAACGTAACCACCAGCAGTCACCGACGCTGTCCGTGGAGCAGGCCCAGTATGGGCCAGGCTCGCCGGGCCGCGTGTTCAAGCTCGACGAGGACAGCCTTGTCGCCAGGCTCATGAGGATTTCCGATGTTACGGGCGGCAAGATGACTTGGACGGATACCGCAGGGCTCCGACAGGTTGCCCTCGTAGGCAATTTGGCCGAAATCGATGAACTGACGCTAATTGCAGCGAGTTACAAACGTCGGAGGGCGGCGTGACCAAGCTTTCCAAGGTCGTCAGGGTCGAGCGTCGCTTCGCCCTTTCGGCAAGACTGGACACCGATTTTAACGGCACGCCTCCCCTTACGGGCTATGTCCTGCAGTCGAGCGTCCGGAAGTCGCTCGAGGCGATGCTGGGCGGGATAGGGGAAGGCTCGCAGTACGCATTCACATGGACGGGGCCCTATGGCGGCGGCAAGTCCTGTGCGGCACTGCTCGTGGCCAACCTGGTTGCCGGAAGCAAGAAACAAAGGGCTCTGGCCGAGGAAATCGTCGGCAACGACTTGGCGGAGGCTTTCAGCCACTCGTTTCCAGGCCGCGGAAAATCGTGGGGCATCCTGGCGCTGACCGGCCGGCGCACGAGCCTATCAGGCGCCCTCGCGGACGCGGCTTCGGATAGGTTCGGCTGGTCTGGCGAGGATAAGGCAACCGCTGCTGCCGACGAAAAGGCGCTGGTGGACCGACTGGAAGCGGAGGCCCGGTCCAAGGGCGGCCTGCTGATCATAATCGACGAACTCGGGAAATTTCTCGAACACGCTATGGGAGGGAAAGGCGACATTCATGTCCTCCAAGACCTCGCAGAGCGGGCCGCACGGTCGGACGGTCGGTTGGTCGTCGTCGGGATACTGCACCAGTCTTTCGAACAATATGCCGGACGCCTCAACCGCAGCGCGCGTGACGAGTGGGCCAAGGTTCAGGGCCGCTTCCAGAACGTGCCGTTCGTCGCCCAGGCTGACGAAGTGGCGGCATTGCTCGCCCGCGCGATCCATTCCGAGCAGACGCCCCGGAGCGCCCTCGACCTTGCCGCGAGGACCGCGACGGCCATATCCAAACGTCGGGCGGTTGACGTACCTGTACTGGCGCAAGTACTGGCCGATGCCTGGCCGCTTCACCCCGTATCCGCCCTGCTGTTAGGCCCGCTGTCGCGGCAACGCTTCGCGCAGAACGAAAGAAGTGTCTTCGGTTTCCTCTCGTCGGCGGAACCCTACGGGTTCCAGGCACATCTCGCCCAGGCCGACGTTGAGGACAATGCGCTCTACGGACCCGACCAACTCTGGGACTACCTGGTGGCTAACTTCGGCACCGCCCTGATTGTCGGGCCCGACAGCAACCGGATGACGCTAGCCATCGAAGCGGTCGAGCGCGCCACGTTGCAGGGTGTGTTAGCCGCCTATCTGACCAAGGCCGCGGCCATCATCGAATTGTTCCGCAACGGATCGGGGCTTGCCGTCGCCGATGACGTTCTTGCCCTGTGTGCGCCGACGCACAGCCCCGACGACGTTTCCGCGACGCTGGATGACCTGGTGAACAGGGCGATCCTTATCCGCCAGGCAAGGGTTGGGGGCTACGCCCTATTCGCCGGCAGCGATTTCGATCTGGACGATGCCATCTCAAAAGCCAGTCTCAAGCTGGATGCCGACGTCCTGGCCGATCTTCCTTCCCGCCTGGGCATCGGTCCGATCGCCGCCAAGAGCCACTACTTCGCGACGGGCGCCCTCCGGCTGTTCAACGTCGTCCTGCAGTTCGCGGATGACGTTCCGTTAAACCCGGCCGCATGGGCAAAGAGGACGGCGGCGGCGCTGGCCAAAAGGCAGCGAAACTCCTCTGGCCTTCTGGTGCTCATCATGCCGGATGCACGCACGTTCGATGCCAAGCCGGAGGTGGCGGCCAAGATTCTCAGCCGCGAACTAGAGGAGGCCGGCGTTCTCGCAGCCGTGGCGGCTACCGACCGTGTCTATTTGCTGCGCGACCATGCCTCCGATCTCTATGCGATCGATCATGTCGAAGCTTCCCATCCCCGGCTGGAGGGTGACCGTATTGCCCGCCGCGAGCTGACCGCCCGTCGCGCACAGATCACCGACGCTGTCCGCGGCGAGCTGGTTGAAGCCTTCTTCGCCTCGCGGTGGTGGGCATTCGACAAGCGGGAAAGTGACTTGGACGGCAAAGGACTGACGGTAGTCGCCTCGGCCCTCTGCAACGCGTCATTCGATAGCGCTCCGGTCATACAGTCCGAACTGCTTTACCGGGACAAGCCTTCGTCCAGTGCCATGGCCGGCCTCCGCGCGGTGTTGCACGCCATGGTAGCGAAGCCGGACATCGAGGATCTCGGCATCGAGAACTACCCAGTGGAGCGGGGTCACTATCTGACGGTCCTGTCTCCGCTGGGGCTTCATCGCCGCGACGAAACGGGGGGCTGGAGGTTCCATGATCCCGACAAGCAGGGTGCGGGAGCTAAACTTGCTCCAGCTTGGAAATTGCTCAAGGAAAAGAGCGTCAACCTCGGCGAGCTGTTCGACCGATGGGCCGGTCGCCCGTTCGGCATCAAACGCGGTGTCATGCCGATGCTGGCGCTCGCCTATCTCCTGGCGAACCGAAGTCTGGTGGCAGTCTATGTTGACGGTCTTTACCAGGCCGTCATCAACGACGTCGTAGCGGATCGCCTGCTGCAGGATGCGTCGGCCGTCGAGTTCAGGCGTATTTCCCGGTCCAAGCGCGACGTGGAATTCATCCGTCAGCTCGCCACCTTGCTGTCCACGGAGGAAAAGATTCTCGAGGCTGAGGCCCTTCCCGTGGCTTCCGCCCTCTTCCAACGGTTCCACGCGCTTCCGCTTTGGACTCAGCGCACCAGGCGCCTGGACGAGCGAGTGCGGCGGGTCCGCGATGTCGTCCTCAAGGCAAACGATCCCGAGGTACTGCTGTTCTCCGAACTGGCGACTGCCCTTAAGGGCGAGACCGATCCTGCCGTGACGATCGCCGCGTCGCTGTCCAAGGCGGAGACTGCATACCCGGCCATGGTCCATGAGCTTACCCGCCAGCTAGCGGAACACCTCAGCGTGGAAAGCGACACCTTCGAGGGTATCGGTTTCCGCGCCTCTACGGCCGCCGGAGTGTCTGGCGAACTTCGCCTCGAAGCCTTCATCATGAGAATCGGCGAATTCGAGGGCGGAGCGGGCGACATGGAAGGTCTGGCAAGCCTGCTCGTTCATAAACCGCCGCGGAATTGGTCGGATCGCGAGCAGGAACAAGCCGTGTTCGAGATGGCCAAGCTCGCCCGCCGTTTCCGTGATGCCGAGGCGTTCGCGTCGGTCAAGGGCCGCGCGCCGACGGCCAGGGCAATCTCCGTGGTGATCGGGCTGGATCCCGCACAAAGGCCCTTGTTCCACGCATTCCATGTGTCGGAAGACGAGTTTGCCGAAGCAGACGGAATAGCGGAAGAGCTATTTCGGCAACTCAAGACAAGAGACCTCCGGTCGGCGGTATCGCTCACTGCGCTGGCCAAGATAGTAGAGCGGCTGTCGGCAGAACAGGAATTGGAGCAGATATGACCGTGGTTCGCGAGCGTCACATACTCGGTATATCAGGCGGGCGTGACAGTGCCGCCCTGGCAGTTCACATGCGGCAGACCCGACCGGATATCGACCTCGAATACTTCTTCACTGATACGGGCAAGGAGCTGGCCGAGGTATATTCGTTTCTCGACAAGCTGGAAGGCTTCCTGGGCAGGCCAATCACGCGCCTCAATCCGGACCGCGACTTCGATTTCTGGCTCAAGGAATACAATCACTTCCTGCCGTCGCCACAAACCCGATGGTGCACCCGGCAACTCAAGCTCCGACCGCTGGAGCAGTGGCTGCGCGACGATCTGGAGGCAGGTGTCACGATCCACTCTTACGTCGCCATCCGCGCCGACGAGCCCAGCCGAGAGGGCTACCAAGCTACTAACGGCAACATGCAGATTCACTTCCCGCTCCGGGAAGACGGAATCAACCGGGCGGGCGTGAGTGAGACTCTGGAGAGCGCCGGCCTGGGCGAGCCCGAGTACTACCGCTGGCGTACGCGCTCGGGATGCACTTTCTGTTTCTTCCAGCAAAAGATCGAGTGGGTGCGTCTGATGCGCGAGCATCCAGAGGCGTTCGCAGACGCTCGTGGATACGAGAAGACTGCCCGCGAGCATGGATCGCCGTTTACCTGGAGTCAGGGAGAAGGTCTGGACGAGCTCAGCAAGCCGGAGCGCGTCGAGGCGATCGAGAAAGAATTCGAAGTCCGCAGGGCACGGTTGCTTTCGCGTCGGCGCATCAATCCGCTTGCAGGCGATCAAGCGCCGACCGTGGATGATGTGTATGGCATCGGCGAAGCCGCTGCCGGCTGTGTGATCTGCCATAAATAGCACAGGCATAATGGCTTGGGTGACGCGAAAGACGCGAAACCTCTAAGCACTCGTTACAACCACGGCGATGAACAAGCTAAACGAGGGAATGGTCGGGTAAACGAAAGGTACCTTCGAAGCAAAGCTTGGAGCTTACACTGCCGAATATGTCGTCGCGGCGGGATTGCATAGGGGCTGAGCTGGCTGCGGCCCCGCTCGTCCGCGCCCTGATTGGATTGCGGCAGGACTATTTCAGTGGTGAAGATGGAGTCCTGCTGGCTCGATCGCCACGCCAAAGGCTGGCGAGGGATCCCGTAGCAGGCGCCAATCTGCTCCTGCGCTACTGGCACAGCGCGCTGGATGCCGGCGATGATAACCTGGATAGCCTCGACAAGCTGGTTGCTCAGAGAGAATTTGGACTCGTCAAATCCTGCCTGAGGCGGCAGCTGCCGAATGCACCGCCCGATCTGCCTGAGTCCGCGTTGCGCCAGGCCTTGGTGACACCGGCATCAGTGCTTTCGGACCAAGAACTGACTGATCTGGGCCACGCTTGTCATGACATGGTCAACCTTGGCCGCGAGCAGAAGTACGGAGTTACATGCGCTTTGTACCACAACATCCGCCTAAAAACGCACACCCTGCCGCGTATTCAAAACGACCGATAATGTTGCATTATCATTCGTCCTTTACGAGGCTAGGGGTCCATGGTAGAATTGGCCAGAAAGGTAGAATTTTGGAGTCTTTCGTGTCCCTGAACATCAAAAATCCGGCCACCGTTGCTCTCGCCGATGAACTCGCACGCCGCCAGGGTATCAGTAAGACAGCAGCCATTCATCAGGCCCTGAGCGAGCGCTTGCATCGCTTGGGCTTTGGAGAGACCGCTCAGGAGCGTCTGCTGGCAGAATTGCGCGCCATCCGAGAAAGAGTGGCACGATTGCCTGAACTGGATAGTCGCAGCGACGAGGAGATCATCGGGTATGACGAGCATGGAATCCCGAACTGATGGTGATCGACACCTCAGCTGTTGTAGCGATCCTTCGGAGCGAGCCTGAGGCAGCAAGGCTGGAACGAGCGCTGGTCTTGGACCCAATCCGTCTGGTCCCGGCAACCTGCGTGCTCGAGGCACGCATGGTGCTGGTCAGCAGGCGCGGCGAACACGCATTGGCCGAGATCGATCTTTGGCTGCGCAAAATCGAGGCCGACATCATTCCTGTCGACTCCGAATTGGTTGATCTGGCGACCCAAGGTTGGCTGACCTACGGCAAGGGCCACCACCCGGCGGCGCTGAATTTTGCCGATTGCTTCTCCTATGCTTTGGCAAAGCGTGCGGACGAACCGCTGCTTTTCATCGGCAAGGACTTCTCTCAAACGGATATCGAAGCGGCATGAGCATGACTGGCGACGCGCAACGATCATCGGCTGCTTCCGGCGATGACGACATGCCCGACATCGTCGATATCGTCATGCAGATGGGCGATGCCGACCTAGCCTCGTCCCCTCCCCTTCCAGCCATTGCCAATCCCAGCCTGCCTGCGCATCTTGAGGCGCTCGCCGGCCGCGCGCGCGATTATATCGAGGCGGCGAGTTCGGCCAACACGCGCCGCGCCTACGCAGCCGACTGGAAGCACTTTTGCGCCTGGGCGCGCCGGCAGGGTCTGGAAGTGCTCCCACCTGATCCGCAGACCGTCGGGCTCTACATCACCGCCTGCGCGTCAGGTACGGCCACTGGCGACAAAAAGCCCAACACCGTTTCAACTATCGAGCGCCGGCTTTCGTCGCTCTCCTGGAATTTTGCCCAGCGCGGCCAGCCGCTGGACCGCAAGGACCGGCATATCGCCACGGTGATGGCTGGCGTTCGCAACACCCACGCCTCCCCTCCCCGGCAGAAGGAAGCGATCCTGCCCGAGGATCTGATCGCCATGCTCGAGACCCTCGACCGCGGCACGCTGCGTGGTCTGCGCGACCGCGCCATGCTGCTTCTGGGTTTTGCCGGCGGCCTTCGCCGATCCGAAATCGTCGGGCTCGACATTGGTCGCGACCAGACCGAGGATTCTTCGGGCTGGATTGAGTTTTTTCCTGACAAGGGCGTGCTGGTGACCCTGCGCGGCAAAACCGGCTGGCGCGAGGTCGAGGTCGGCCGCGGCTCCTCCGACGCCACCTGCCCGGTGGCCGCTCTGCAGACCTGGCTAAGACTGGCGCACATTGCGCACGGACCTCTGTTCCGGCGCGTTGCTGGTCAAGGCAGAGCCGTCGGTGCCGATCGCTCTGAACGACCAGGAGGTCGCACGCCTGGTCAAGCGCGCGGCCCTGGCCGCCGGCGTGCGCGGCGATCTGTCGGAGGGCGAACGGGCCAAGAAATTCGCCGGCCACTCCCTGCGGGCCGGCCTCGCCTCGTCGGCCGAGGTCGACGAACGCTATGTGCAAAAACAGCTCGGTCACGCCTCGGCCGAGATGACTCGAAAGTATCAGCGCCGGCGCGATCGTTTCCGCGTCAATCTCACCAAGGCGTCCGGGCTCTGAAAAGCCCCCTCCCCTGCCCCGTTTTGTCCGCTGGGATGAGGCGGTCAGATCTCAGGCGATAACAATACCTCATCGAGCACAGCGAGCGCTGTATCCAGACTATCGGCGGCCGACGCTTCGTAGTCAGGCATGATCATCAACTGCGTTATGGCACGGCCCACAAATTCCGGGTTTAGCTTTTCCAACCGATCCTTGGTCCGGGAGACCTGTTCCGGGAATGCGCGCAGATTGAAGCGAACAAATGACGAGGTCTCTTATCCCCGACACGAATAGCTCGCGATCTCATCGGGATTTCCCTTACCGTCATAGGCAGCTTGAGTGGGATAAGCGCAGATCGGCTGGTGCTTGCCAGGGAATGCCTTGCTGCCAGCCGCGAGAGAGTCCGGAGCCTTGTCTTGGTTTATCCAGCCCTCGATGGCGGCCAAAGGATCAAAGTCGTCGAAGGCTTGGCCATCGCCGCAGTGGGTCATCCCCGGGATTATGAACATGCGCACGAAACGGCGAGTCGCTTCCAAATCGCCGCCGCCTGTGACCTCGACGACTTGCTTGTACCAGCGCACCAGATCGTTGGCCGAGAAGACCGGATCGGAAAGTCCCTGAAACAAGAGCAGCTTTCCACCGTGGGCAGCGAAGCTGGCGAGATACGTGCCGGTCGCATCATTGAGCTTGGCCGTATCCGCAACGCGTGCCGGATCCTTGTCGAAGTCGAACTTCAGGGGGTCAAAATTCGGCGCCGGGGGCGTCATGAAGTAGTATTGAAGCGAGCGGGCTCCCAGAACGATGTTGTTTGCATCCGACTGGGAAGTGGGGGATTTGCCCAGCTTCCACATTCTCCAGTCCGCGCCCGCAACGCCCGTATCATATGGCCAATCGCTGTAAAGCTTTTCGCCATCGGAGCTTTCCGGACCCGCGAACGCGCGGCTCATGGCCTGCACTTGACCAGCCGTGAGGCAGCTGTCCGTCTTATCGCCTTGGCAGGACAGGACCTTTGGGTCGAACCGGCACTGCTGCCAGGCGTTGATGACGCCATCCTCAATGCCATCGCGGGCATCACAGGCAGCGAGAACCGCGTTGGCGACGAGGTTCAGATCCTGCTGGGAGAAGGCGCGGGATAGAATGGGATGGCCGGCCTCATCCTTGGGAGCGATGCTCATGTACTCGCGAGTATCCCAGGCTTGGGCAATGTTGGCGGCACTGAGACGAAAACCCGGGCTACCTGCAACAATCCCGTCGAACTCGAGCGGATATCGCTGAGCCGCTATCAACGCCTCACGACCGCCATTCGAGCATCCCATGAACACCGACTTTTTCGGAGCCGCCCCATAGAACTTGGCCACCACCTGCTTCGAGACCGAAGTGACTTTGCCAATGGAGGCGTACGCAAAATCAATGCGTGCGGCTTGATCGACCCCGAAAGCCGGATCGGGGCTTGGGTGCCCGCCATCCATGCTTACAACAGCGTAGCCGCGCAAGAGCCCGGGAGCCGCGGTCGAGTTCCGGCAAGGAATGGTCCCGACGGCCGGCGCCAGGAAGCCATCAACTGCGCCGCCGCCCTGGAAAAGGAACATGTCGTTCCAGGTCGTCGGAAGACGCACCTCAAACCGGGTGCCATATGATTGACCATCGACCCCCTGGCGTTTCCCGATAACACCTCGGACAAGGCAGTGCCCGCCCACTTTTACCGCCTGAGGCGAGGCGCCGGTGAATGCAGTGAAGGGATCTGCGGGGATCTCCTGCGGCTTTTGAAGGCTAGCCTCGGTAAAGATCACGCTTGGAATTGTGAGCTTGGCGATGGACCGGCACGCCTGATCCGACGCGTTTGCCGCCAGTGCAGGCGCACATACACATATGATCGCCAAAATCAGTGCCAGGGTGCACCCGCGGTCCCGCAGCTTGAGCCCGTTAGCCAAGAACATACCCATCCTCCCTGGATGCCCCCGATAGCCCGAAAGCTGATCGCATTGGTAGCTAGTTGTGAGCTTTCAGAAGGTTATCCATCCGGTCCGAACCGGGAAAGCTGAGGTTGTCGAAGCTTCAGTGATTCCAGTGGGACCGGATGAACATCCATAAGAGTACCCGTCTGACGCCGCTCGGTCGAGAGCGAATTGTAATGCAGGTCGAGAGCGGACAGACGCCTGAGGCCGTCGCCAAAGCCGCAGGCGTCTGCCCGCGGACGGTTCGCAAATGGCTCGACCGGTATCGCGCCGAGGAAATGCCAGGATTGCGGGATCGCTCATCTCGCCCTCATCGGCTGCGCCGGCCGACGCTGGTGCGCGCGAGCGGTTGGATGGGCTTCTGACCGAAATGTTGGCCGGTAACATAAGCCGCTTCATCTTGCTTCGCAAGTTCGAGCTCGGCAACAATTCCGCGGCGGCAAACCGGCTGCTTGACCGACTGGAGTTCCTGCGCGGTGGGTCTTGATCCGCAAGTGCTCGCCGGCATCCGCAACACCGCATCGCTCGCCTGCGTCGGCAGGGTGAGCGCTATGTTCACCGATGGCTTGCGCGATATCAGCTCGGATCGACGCTGGGCGATCCTTGCCGTTTGCGCCGTGGAATGGGAGGCGGCGGTCGCCGATGCCGTGGTCGAGACCCATGACCGGATCGTAAGGAAGACCTGGCGAGAGACTAAGGAGGAAACGGGCTTGACGCTGCAGAGGCTCTATTCGGCCGACATATGCGAGCAATTCTATGAAGCGGACCGCGACGCCATTAGCCTCCTGCCGGTTTTCGTGGGTTTCGCGGGGTCGACAGAGACGGTGCGACTGAATGCCGAACACAGCGAGTTTCAGTGGGTCCCCTTCGATCAAGCGGTCAACATGGTTCCGTTTGCCGGGCAGCGGAACGTGCTCAGGCACGTCCAGAAAGAGTTCGTCGAGCAAGAGCCAAATCGCTGGCTGTTAATTCATCCGCCACGCTAGGCAGCCGGGACGACGCGAGCGGCCGATTCCCACCCCTCCGGGCCGTCAGGGAAGGTGGAAAATCGACCCAAAGCGTCCTCCAAGCGGCGAATTTCGAAGTAAGTTTTCCGCCTTGCTGGAACCCTGCACCTTCATAGAAGCGCAGAGTGGACTCCCTCCGAGATCCAGTCGCCAACAGAACCTTGTAGCAATCGGCGTTCCATGCTTTGTCGAGCGCGGCATGAAGGACGGCGCGGCCCAGCCCAGTAGCCCAGTCCGGCGATGGTTGGCATCTGTCACGACGTTTTCGATTACCCCGTAAAGACGGGCTCCCCGGGACAAGTTGGGAACGATCGCGAGTGTGCAGTACGACACGAGCAGCCCTGCCATATCGACCACGAAGACAGTGATCCGATTCGTATGATTGGAAAGTGGATAGTGACAGACCCTCAGCCTTCAAACCAACAACACACGAGCATGGCGGGTAACCGCTGCATGTCGGTTGTCCAGCCTACTGAGACAGATGGGAACCGGACAGCTCGCGACCCTTTTCGGACCTTGGTTCGAGAAAGCTCTACCGGAAGCAAGATGTTCGTTCGTAACAAAATGGACCGATCTCTGCTCTGTGGCGTGTGCGTTCAAGCCGCTCGGGGCGATACCCGCAGAAACCAGCGAGCTTACCATCGAACACCTGCTAAGCTCATTAGCAATGAAGCAACGAAGGTGGAGGCTAGGTGTTTAGTCCCGGCATTTGATGGGTGGGATCGAGTCGGAACCGTTCGGGCTCTTTTGCCCAGATTTTGCAGATGAACTCGTAGGGTGTTAGGCCCTTGAAGGTCTTAAGCCGGCGCGCGAAATTGTAAGCTAAGATGAAGTCGGCGAGATGCCGGCGCAGTTGATCGTGATCGTCATAGTGGAAGCGCTTGACGGTGGCGTCCTTGATGGTCCGATTCATCCGCTCGACCTGGCCGTTCGCCCAGGGATGGTTGTCTTTGTGAGCCGGTGCTCGATGCCATGTTCGTCGCAGATGCCGTCGAATATGTGCTGAAGGGATGCTGGTCAAGGTCGCCAACAAGGATACCGAAAGCGTCGTCTCGGCACTGATCAAACAGGCACGGAAACTCCCCGGCGAACTGTACCAGTCGTTGACCTGGGACCGAGGTAAAGAGCTCGCCGATCACCAGCGCCTGACCTTGGCCTCCGACGTCGAGGTCTACTTCTGTGATCCGCGGTCGCCGTGGCAGCGCGGCTCCAACGAAAACACCAACCGATTACTGCGCCAATATCTGCCGCGCGGAACCGATCTATCCCTGCACAGCCAGACTAAGCTCAGCGCGATCGCACGGCAGCTCAATGAGAGGCCGCGAAAGACCTTGCTTTATCAAACCCCAGCTGAAAAGTTCGCGGAGTGTGTTGCAGGGATCAGTTGAACCCACCCCGCTAAGCGGGCAGAATTTCTGCGACAGCATTTGCTGAAACCCTACTTTACAACAGTGTGGCGCTTCCGGCCGAGCGAAAGCCGGATCGGGAGGTCTTGGGACGATATCATTGTATCAATCTCGACGAAGTTGCCGTTGATCCGCACACCTCGTCCCGAGATCGCCCTTCGCGCTTCCCCTTTGGAGGAGGTCAATCCGGCGCGTACCAGCAAATCCACAAGGG
>NZ_JAMYRK010000053.1:0-42823 GCF_040321335.1 Mesorhizobium sp. M0437 | reverse complement strand
CGGTGACCGGCTTCAATGGCAGCGACGTCGATCTTTCCGGCACCGCCGGCGCCACCACCGCGTCCGTTACCGGCTCCGGCAGCTCCTACAGCGTTTTGGTCAGCGGCATGACGGGTTCAGGTTCCGTCGTGGCCACAATACCGGCCGGCGTGGCAACCAACGCCAGCGTTGATCCGAACGAGCCCTCGACCAGCACCGACAATACCGTCACCTACAATCTGCCGCCGCCACCGCCGCTGACAGTGACCATCAACCAGGCTGCCGGCCAGAGCGATCCGACCGGTTCCTCACCAATTCGGTTCGACGTGGTCTTCAGCGAGCCGGTGACCGGCTTCAATGGCAGCGACGTCGATCTTTCCGGCACCGCCGGCGCCACCACCGCGTCCGTTACCGGCTCCGGCAGCTCCTACAGCGTTGTGGTCAGCGGCATGACGGGTTCGGGGTCCGTCGTGGCCACAATACCGGCCGGCGTGGCAACCAATGCCGCCGTCGATGCGAACGAAGCCTCGACCAGCACCGACAACACGGTCACCTTTACACCGCCCGTGATCACGGTCTCGCCGCCGTCATTGCCCAGTCCGGTCTACAACCAGGCCTATTCGCAGCAGCTGACGGCCAGCGGCGGTATGACGCCCTACACTTTCGCGCTGACGTCCGGAACCCTCCCGTCGGGCATCAGCTTCGACGCGGCCGGTCTGCTCTCCGGAATCCCGACTAATACCGGCACGTTCAACCTGGTCGTGGCGGCAACCGACGCAAACGGTTTCATCGGTTCGAAATCCTACACGCTGATCATTGCCGAGCCGACCGTCGAGCTGACGCCGGCATCCTTGCCAAACCCCGTATACAACCGGGCCTATTCGCAACAGCTTGCGGCCAGCGGCGGCGCGGTGCCTTATACTTTCGCGCTGACGTCCGGAACCCTCCCGTCGGGCATCAGCTTCGACGCGACCGGTCTGCTCTCCGGTACCCCGACCAATACCGGCACATTCGACTTCACCGCAGTTGCAACCGATCAGAATGGGAAATCCGGTTCCAAGGCCTATTCGGTGACCATCGACAAGCTTGGCACCACCACCTTGGTCGTTTCCAGCCTCAATCCTTCCAATCAGGGCGATCAGGTCACTTTCACGGCAACGGTTTCGGCTCCCGGCAACCCGCCGCCGGCCGGAACGGTCACCTTCAGTGTCGACGGCTCGCCCGCCGCTACGGTCGCGCTCGCCGGCGGTACCGCCGCCCTGACGACGTCCGCCCTCCCGGTCGGCACCCGTCAGGTCGTCGCGACCTACAATGGCGACGCGAACAACGCGACAAGCACCTCCAGCGCGCTCGCCCAGGAAGTCCACGCCCTGGGCTCCATCACCATCCGCCAGACCACCGACAGCGGCGACGGCTCCTTCGGCTTCTCCTCGCCGGCGCCCGGCCTCAACTTCACCATCGCCACCAGCAGCGGCTCCGGCGACGGACCGGCCGTTTCGCTGCCGACCGGCTCCTACAGCATCACCGCCGCCGCCATGACCGCCGCCGGCTTCGCCTGGACCTCGATCAGTTGCAACGATGGCGATTCCGTCGGCAATGTGGCGAACCGCACGGCTGTGATCAACATGGCGCCCGGCGAAAGCGTCGTCTGCACGTTCGCCAGCACCAATTCACGCGAAAATACCACGGCGCTCATCAAGGAATTCATGGAGACACGCGCCAGCCTCATCCTGGAGAACCAGCCCGACATCCAGCGCCGCATCGACCGGCTCGACGGCGTCGCCGGCGGCGGCAGCCCAGTGGCCACCCTGCTCGCGTACCTGCCCGGCATGGCCGACACCAACTCGGTCAATGTCAGCGCAAGCCTTGCCTCCATGCGGCGGCTTGGCGGGGAAGATGCCAACAGCCTGTTCGACATCTGGTTCGAAGGCACTTACAGCCGCTTCGACATCAATGACCAAGACGGCAAATTCGCCCTCGCAACCTTCGGCGCCGACTATCTGGTCAGCCGCAATCTGCTTGTTGGCGCCTTCGTCCAGATCGATCGTACCGACGGCTTCACCGGCAGCGGCGGCGGAACCGCCGAGGGCACCGGCTGGATCGCCGGGCCTTATTTGACCGCTCGGCTGACGGACAATCTGTATTTCGATTTGCTCGCCGGAGCTGGAACATCCTCGAACAGCGTCAGCCCCATGGATACCTACACCGACGGCTTCGACGCCAGCCGTTGGCTGGTCAGCGCCACGCTGCAAGGGGAATGGCAATATGACGCCTGGACCTTCTCGCCGCGGGCGCGCTTCTCCTATTTCGAGGAAAAATCGGGAGCCTATGTCGACGGCCTGAACGTCCCCATTCCCTCCGTCACCGCCGGCCTCGGCCAGATCGCCTTCGGCCCCGGCGTTTCCTATCGCCATGTCACGGATGACGACGTTACCTTCGACTTTAACCTGCGGCTCGACGGCGTCTTCGACATAAGCGACACAGCGACCGAAAGCGGCGCCGACAATTTCCATGGCCGCGTCGGAGCCGGCGTCGATACCCGCATGCCGGGCGGCATGCGTCTCGGCCTCTCCACCAGCTATGGCGGCATCGGCTCCGATTCGGCGAAGTATTTCAGCGGAACCGTGAAACTTTCGGCCGCGCTGAATTAGGATCAAGATGGACCAATGAAAAAAGGCGGCCTTGGCGGGCCGCCTCTCTTTCATTGACCAGCGCCGTGCCGGTCAGACGTTCCGCGGTCACTGCGTGGCGATGGCGCCGAAGATCAAGCCGGAAAGAACGCTGACCAGCAGATAGTCATTGCCAACCCGGATCCATTCCTGCCCGGGACCCGGACGGCGCAGGCCATAGTGGCGATAGTCGCGGATCGGCTGGTGACGCTTCCAGCTGGAATATCTCTGGCCGTTGCGCCAATGGCTGCGCTTCACAACGATCTTCTTCTTCACTAGGACGCGCTTGTTCACGTCGACATGCTTGTTCACGTCGACATGCCTGCCAGGCTTCTGCCAGTCGACCTGGCTGTAGTTCGACTGCGGCGCGTTTGGTGTGTTCAGAGGTGCGGCCTGGCCCTGCCAGGTGGTTGCAGCCAGCATCGAGAAGGCAATGGCGGAAAGAACGATGCGTTTCATGGCGGGTACTCCTTGGTTGTCGATGCCTACGGAATAGAGCCGGAAGGATGAACCGAAACTGAACACCGAGATTACGTTTTCGTAATGATTTCTTACCTTTATAACGACTAATTCAGCGCTACCTTTAAAGCGGGCGTCCGAGAATGGACGCATGACCCGCCGCAACTCCGCAGGCTATGCAACCATTTTGTCAGCCATCCATTTCCGACACGCCCCGTCGCGTGGCAACACGCGTCCGAACCGGGCAAAATTTATTATTCGGCTAAAATAAATCGGAGTAATATCAACCTCTGCAATGTCCACGATTCGCGCCCACTTTTGCCTCTTTGACTTCACCGCGCCCGCGTCGCTGGCACCTGTCGCGTTGCGGGGCCTGGCATGAGTGGCTCGGTCGTCTTGCTGCACCTGGCCGGTGCGGTCGCACTGATGCTGTTTGCCACCCGTCTGGTGAAGACCGGCGTCGAGCGCGCCTATGGCGATGTGCTGCGCCACAAACTGCGCGCCACAATGCGCAATCCGTTCATGGCGGTTCTGGCCGGCTGCGGCCTGGCTGTCGCGCTGCAAAGCTCGACCGCCGTCACCTTGCTGGTCGGCTCGTTCGCCGGCTCCGGTATTGTCAGCGGCATGTCGGGCCAGCTTGCGGTGCGCGGCGCCGAGATCGGCTCGGCACTCGTGGTCAAGCTGCTCACCTTCGATCTGTCGCTGCTGGTGCCGATCTGCCTGGTCGCCGGCACCGTCATGTTCATGGCCACCGAGCGGCGCGACTGGCGCCAGTTCGGCCGCATCCTGGTCGGCATCGGCCTGCTGCTTCTGTCGCTGGAGATGATCGGCCAGGCGTCGGAGCCGCTGCGCCAGAGCACGCTGATGCCGCTCATCGTCGATTACTTCTCCGGCGATCCGGTCACCGCCTATCTTCTGGCGGCGGTGATCACCTGGCTGTTCCATTCCTCGATCGCCGCGGTGCTGCTGATGGTGACGCTGGCCGGCCGCGGCTTCATCCCGCCCGAACTCGGTATCGTGCTGGTGCTGGGTGTCAATCTCGGCTCTTCGATCATCGCGCCGCTTCTAACCCGCAACGCAGAACCCGGCGTTCGTATCGTGCCGATCGGCAATCTCCTGATGCGCGGCATGGGTTCGCTGATCATGCTGATCCTGTTCCTGACGTTCAAACCGCCGGTCGCCTTCTCGGGCAACACGGTGCCCGAGCAGATCGTCAATGCCCACATTGTCTTCAACATCCTGATCCTGATCGCCGGCCTACCGCTGGCGAGCCTGGTCTATCGCGCCTCGGAAAGGATCGTGGCGTTGGGCACCAAGCCCCAGGCCGCCAACGCGCTCGACGTCGTCGAGCTTTCGGCGCTCAACGAAAGTGCGCTCGACGTGCCGAGCCAGGCATTGGCCAACGCCACCCGCGAGGTGGTGCGGGTCTGCGAAACGGTCGAGATCATGCTGAAACGGATCATCGAGCTCTATGAGAGCGCCGATGCCGACAAGATCGGCGCGCTGGCCGCACTCGACGACCGTGTCGACAGGAAGCACGCTGCGATCAAGCTCTATCTGGCCAGGGTCACCAAGAACCCGCTGAGCGAGGACGAGGCGCTGCGTTGCCAGGAACTGATCGGCGCCTGCGTCAAGCTGGAGCAGGTCGGCGACATCATCGTGCGCAACATGCTGGTCCACGTGAAGAAGAAATTCGAGCGTGGGCTGGAGTTCACGCCGGAAGGCTGGCGTGAGCTTTGCGCCTTCCATGCCTTGGTGCTTGCCAATGCCAGGCTTGCCTTCAACGTGCTGGTGTCCCGCGATCCGGAGACCGCTCGCCAGTTGGTGCTGGAAAAGGACCGGCTGCGCGACCGCGAGAAGGAAACCAGCCAGAGCCATTTCGTGCGGCTGCGCGACGGCACCCCCAAGAGCGTCGAGACCAGTTCGATCCATCTCGACACCATTCGCGACCTCAAGCAGATCAACTCGCTGCTCGCCTCGATGGCCTATCCCGTTCTTGAAGAGCGCGGCCTGCTCACCGGTTCGCGGCTGAAGGCCGGATAGATTGCATCCAAAGGCCGGGAAGCTTCAGAACATCGCCTATGAAAATTGCTGTGGGCCAATGCGCAGAAATTATCTTTGCGCCACCTCCTGTCTGTCGGCTAAAGATCGCCGCATCTACCGGAAGGAAAGTCGATGGACACCCATTCTCGCAGCTTCGCCAAAGCGCTTTCCTGGCGCATCACCGGCACCATCGATACGATGATCATTTCGCTCGTCGTGACCGGAAGCATCAAGCTCGCCGCTGCCATCGGCCTGACCGAGGTCGTCACCAAGTCGCTGCTCTACTACCTTCACGAACGTGCGTGGCTGAAAATTCCTTACGGGAGGAAGGCAGCCGCCTAGCTCTTGCCTCCGCGCGGACGCCTGACCGGCGATCAAGAAAAGCTAAAGCGGCGTCGACAATTTCTGGATTGCCCGCTGCCCTCATCCGTGGTTTGAGGCGACCTTATCTGAGGATCGCCTTTCCGCCATGCTCCCCCTCATTGCCCTGTTCATTGCCGCCTTCGCCTTCGGCACTACCGAATTCGTCATCGCCGGCGTGCTGCCGCAGGTGGCGGAGGGCCTTGGTGTTGCGATCCCGACCGCCGGCTATCTCGTTTCCGGCTATGCCGGCGGCATTGCAGTCGGCGGCCCGCTGCTGGCGCTCGCCACCAAAAGCTTCTCCCGCAAGGCCCTGCTGCTTGGACTGACTGCAGCCTTCACCATCGGCCAGGCCGCCTGTGCGCTGGCGCCCGACTTCGCCTCGATGCTGCTGTTGCGGATAGCGGTGGCCGTCGCGCATGGCGCCTATTTCGGCGTTGCCATGGTGGTGGCCGTCGGCCTCGTGCGCGAAGACCAGCGCGGCATGGCGGTGGCGCTGATCCTGTCCGGCCTCACCGTATCGAACGTAATCGGCGTTCCGGCCGGCACGGCAATCGGCAACATCTGGGGATGGCGTGCGACATTCTGGGTGATGTGCGCGCTCGGTGTGGTGGCCTTCACGGCAGTCGGCGCCCTGCTGCCGCGCAAGACGGGATCGTCGAGCCCGTCGGCGAGCCTTGGAAGCGAGGTCCGTGTGCTCGCACGCCAGCAGGTCTGGACCTCGCTCATTATTATGCTGATGCTGATGATCGGCCAGTTCGGCCTGTTCACCTACATCACGCCGACGCTGCTTGAGGTCACCGGCCTCGACGAGAAATGGATACCTTGGGTGCTCTTGCTCAACGGGGTCGGCGCAACGATCGGCGTCTTTGTCGGCGGGCGGCTCGCCGACTGGAAGCTGATGCCGTCGCTTATCGCCATGCTTTTCCTACAGGCGGCAATGCTCGCCTTGATCTACGCTGTCGGCCCTTACCCGCTGCCGATGGTGATAGCGATCTTCGTCTGGGGCGGCCTCAACTTTGCCATCGGCACTCCGATCCAGACCCGCATCCTGACCTGGACCGCGGACGCCTCCAACCTTGCCTCGTCGCTCATCCCGTCGGGCTTCAATGTCGGCATCGCGCTCGCCGCATCGCTCGGCGCGGCGATGCTCAATGCCGGCTATGGCTATCGCAGCCTGCCGGTGGTTGGCGCGATCGCCATGCTGGTCGCCGTCGCGGTTGCGCTTGCCTCGCATGTCTGGGAATGGCGCAGCCGGGCTGCGCCGCCGCTGCCGGCTGCCGCCGAATAGGGCTACAGATCGATCCGGTAGCGCAGGCTTTCCGCGCCGCCATAGGCGGCGTCCTCGAAGAAACGCCCGACGAGCCGGCCGCCATTGGCCAGAACGACCTTCTGCGAGGGCACATTGTGAGGCTTGCAGGTGATTTCGACGAAGGGCAGGCCAACCGCCCTCGCCTCCACCAGCATCAGCCGCAGCGCCTCGGTCGCATAGCCGCGTCCCCGTTTCCACGGCACCACCGCATAGCCGATGTGGCCGAGCACATGCGACGGCAGCGACGCGGTGCCGTGCTGCCAGCGCAGGCCGATTGAGCCTGCGACTTCCCCGTCCCAGATCCAGCGCCGGAATCCGGGCAGCCGCGGCACCGTCGAACCGTCGGGCAAGGTGATCGGCGGTCCCTTGCCATCGGAATCGTCGAGATCGCCAAGGAAAGTCGCTGGATCCTTTTCGATAGCCGCAAGCTGCTCGCGCGTCGCGTCGAGCAGCCGCACATTGTCCGGCGACCAGCCGCGCTCGAGGGCCGCCTTGTAGGACGGCAGGTGTTCAAACGCCGGTTTGACGAGTTCGATCACGGGCGCGGGCTTTTGGCTGCCGGATTGCGGGCGCGACGGCAAGGGCCTTCGGCGGCTTACTGCAGCAGGCTCTTGACGATGCCGCTCGCCTTGGAGAAATCCATCTGGCCGGCGTATTTTTCCTTGAGCGCCGCCATCACCTTGCCCATATCCTTGACGCCGCTGGCACCGGTCTCGGCGATGGCGGAACGGACGGCGCTTTCCGTCTCGGCCTGACCCAGTTGCGTCGGCAGGAAGTCGCGGATGATGGCCATCTCGTCGCGCTCCTGCGCTGCAAGCTCCGGCCGCTTGCCGTCATCGAACGCCTTGGCCGATTCCTCGCGCTGCTTCACCATCTTGGCCAGGATCTGCAGGATCTCGTCATCGCTCGCCGGCTCCTTGCCGGCGCCGCGATTGGCGATGTCGCGATCATGGATGGCCGCCTGGATCAGCCGCAATGTCGGCAGCCGCCGCTTGTCCTGCGACTTCATCGCGCTCTTCAGGGATTCGGCGACTTTGCCTCGCATGGTGCTTTCTCCTTCGAATGCGGCGGACAATAGTCGTGCCGATAGCTCAAGGCAAACTCGATAGCGTCCGGCAAACCGCTGATATTATTCGACGAAATAAATCTAGGCTCGCACGGCGCGGCATCATTGACCGCCTTGGCGCCTTCCCCTATGTACTGGGCCTTGCATGAATTGAATTCTAGTGCACGTCGCCCAAAAATGCGTAGCGGTTTTGGGCAACGACAGGCACAAGTGAAAACTTAGCGCGCCGAGGCTGTGAGATCGCCGCTTCGCGCCTTTTGTTGCGCCGACTGAGGGCGCAACCTTTAGGAGTGCCGCCATGGCAACGATGACAGCCGCGTCGACCCCCCCTTGGGCCAGCGAGAGGCCGACAGCCCTGCTGGTGCTGGCCGACGGCACTGTCATAGAGGGCCGCGGTCTGGGCGCCACCGGCTCCGCCGTCGCCGAGGTCTGCTTCAACACCGCGCTGACCGGCTACCAGGAGATACTCACCGACCCATCCTATGCCGGCCAGATCGTCACTTTCACCTTTCCGCATATCGGCAATATCGGCACCAATGACGAAGACATCGAGGACCTCAACCCGCTGGCCCGCGCCGGCGCCGTCGGCGCCGTGTTCAAGGCCGATGTCACCAACCCGTCGAATTACCGGGCCGGAACCGGTCTCGACCAGTGGCTGAAGAAGCGCGGCATCGTCGCACTTTCGGGCATCGACACGCGGGCGCTGACCGCGCTGATCCGCGAAAAGGGCATGCCCAATGCCGTCATCGCGCACGCGCCCGACGGTATCTTCGACGTCGATGACCTCAAGCGCCGCGCCGCCGCATGGTCAGGGCTTATCGGGCTTGATCTCGCCAAGGAGGTGACCTCCGGCCAGTCATCAGTCTGGCGCGAGACGCCCTGGGTCTGGAACGAGGGCTTTGGCGAACAGGCTGATCCGTCGATGCACGTCGTTGCCGTCGACTACGGCGTCAAACGCAACATATTGCGCCTGCTGGCCGGTCTCGGCGCCAAGGTCACCGTGGTGCCGGCAAAAACCGGCGCCGAGGAGATCCTGGCGATGCGGCCCGACGGCATTTTTCTATCCAACGGCCCTGGCGATCCGGAAGCCACCGGCGACTACGCCGTTCCGGTCATCCAGGATCTGTTGAAGACCGAAATCCCGCTTTTCGGCATCTGCCTCGGCCACCAGATGCTGGCGCTGGCGCTGGGCGGCAAGACCGCAAAAATGCATCAGGGCCACCACGGCGCCAATCATCCCGTCAAGGACCACACCACCGGCAAGGTCGAGATCGTCTCGATGAACCATGGCTTTGCCGTCGACGCCGACTCATTGCCGAGCGGCGTCGAGGAAACCCATGTCTCGCTGTTCGACGGTTCGAATTGCGGCATTGCGCTCACCGGCAGACCGGTCTTCTCGGTCCAGCATCATCCCGAAGCCTCGCCCGGCCCGCAGGATTCGCACTATCTGTTTCGCCGCTTCGTCAACTTGATCCGCGAAAAGCGCGGCGAGCCGGCACTGGCCGAGCGTCTTTAGCGCATTGCGTAAAAACGGATTTGACTGACGGCGCCGGCCGGGCTCCCGGCGCCGATCAAGCCCCGTCCGTCACGGCTTCCCGCGCGTGCATGCGTTTGACTTCCTTCGGCGTCGGCTTGGCCACCCTGGTGACGAAGACGACGAGCGCCAGCGTGAGGAAAATCGCGCCGAGCAGATACGGGGCACCGCCGAAAACCACGGGCGCGTTCGGGCCCGTGAACCAGGAAAAGATCGCCGTATAAAGCAGCGGTGTGATGATCGAGGTGATCGAGAAGATCGAGGTCATCGCGCCCTGGAGTTCGCCCTGGGCGGAGGGTGGCACCTTGGCGGCCGCCAGGCTTCTGAGCGGCGGGTCGGCCAACGCCTCGAGACATCCGACGACGATCACTGCATAGATCATCCAGCCTTGTGACGCGAAGGCGTAGCCGAAGGCGCTGAGTGCGGTAAATGCCAGACCGATTACCGCCGTCTTCCACTCGCCGAGCTTAGGGATCACGCGCGGCAGGACTGTCGCCATGACGATCGCCCCGCACAGGCCGAAAGCGCCGAGCGAGAAGCCGATCTGTTGTTCGCTCCAGCCATAGCGATAACTGGAGACGAACGACCAGACCGCAGGATACATCATGTGCCCCAGCGTCATCAGAAAGAAGACAAGTCCGATCCAGCCGATACCTTCGTAGTTGCGCATCTGGACGAGCGTGCCGACCGGGTTCGCGCGTTTCCACTCGAAGCGGCGACGGTGCTTGTTATCAAGTGTTTCCGGCAACAGAAACAGCGCGATCAGAAAGTTTGCGAAAGCAAGCCCGGCAGCGAAATAGAACGGCACACGCGGCCCGAACGTGCCGAGCAACCCGCCCAGAACCGGCCCGATGACGAAGCCGACGCCGAAAGCAATGCCGAGCAGCCCGAAATTCTTCGCACGATTTTCGTCGGTCGAGATATCGGCAATGAATGCCGATGTCGTGGAATAACTGGCGCCGGAAATGCCGGCCAGCACGCGGCCGATGAACAGCATCGGATAGGACCAGGCGATAGCGCAGATCAGATTGTCGATAGCGAACGTCAGCACCGAGGCAAGCAGGATAGGCCGCCGCCCGAACCGGTCGCTCAACCCGCCCATCACTGGTGCGAAAACGAACTGCATCGCCGCATAGACGAAGAACAGCCAGCCGCCCTCGATAGCCGCCTCGCTGATGCCGACGCCGGTCAATTCCCTGAGATAGGCCGGCAGCACCGGCATAATGATGCCGAAGCCAATGATGTCGAGCAGGAGGGTGGTGAAAACAAGCGCAAGGCCCCGCCTGGCGGTTTTGGGGTCTATCATGATGGTATCTCCTCGGGCCGCCCAAGCTAACGGGAACACATCTTATAGGCGAGCACATCGCTGGGAACAATGAGGGAACGGGCAGAGTGCTTTCATCCTGACATCCCCTGACTGCGATCCAGTCTCTCGGATTACGAGAAAACCGTCGGCTCAGATCGGGTTGTTGAACGTGTCGCAGTCCGAAAGCTTGCCGTTCTGGAAGCCTCGCGCCAGCCAGGTCTGCCGCTGCTGCGACGTGCCGTGGTTGAAGCTTTCCGGCACGACGTAGCCCTGCATCTTCTTCTGCAGCGTGTCGTCGCCGATCTGCTTGGCGGCGTTCAGTGCCTCCGCCATGTCGCCCTGTTCCAAGATGCCTTTCTGACCGGTGAAATGCGCCCAGATGCCGGCAAAGCAGTCGGCCTGCAACTCGACCTGCACCGACATGTGGTTGGCGTCCGCTTCGCCCATGCTCTGCCGCATCTGGTTGAATTTGGGCAGGATGCCGACGAGGTTCTGCACATGGTGGCCGACCTCATGCGCGATCACATAGGCCTGTGCGAAATCGCCCGAGGCACCGAACTGCTGATCGAGCTGCTGGAAGAAGGTGGTGTCGAGATAGACTTTGCGATCGTTGGGACAGTAGAATGGTCCGGCCGCTGACGAGGCAGAGCCGCAAGCAGAGCCGATCCGTCCGCTGAACAGGACCAGTTTTGGATCTTGATAGGTCAGGCCCTCGGACTGAAAAATACCGGTCCACGTGTCCTCGGTCTCGGCCAGCACAGTCGACACGAACTGCTTCATCTCGTCGGAGGCGGGCGCACCGGTGCCGCCGCCTTGCGCACCGCTATTGTCGGTGATCTGACCGCCGCCGGGCTGCAAGCCGCTGTTATCGAGGATCTGACTCGGGTCGAAGCCGAAATACCACCCTGCCAGGAAAATCAACCCTACGATGATAATGCCCGACATGCCGCCGCCGCCCGCGCGACCGCCGATCGGGATGCGAAACTGCCCCGGCCCGCCGCCAAGCCCGCCGCTCTGGCCGCGCTCGTCCTCGACATTGTCACTCTGACGACGGCCCTTCCAGAGCATGGCAACCCCCGTGATGCAATTTTCCGGCCGATCGGGCCGTGTCCCGGTTCGATCGGACACGACAACAATTATCTCAACGGTTACGCCAAGTCACAGTATTTTTCGTGCGAACAAGCAATGCTTGCTGACGCTTGCCTGCTCTGGCCGAGACATCGCAAGGTCTGTGCCGTTCACCCTGCTCGTGGGAAGCGAGTCGCGCGAAGAGATACGCTGGCCGTGCTTTTCAGCGGGCGGCGATTATTGCCTTGCGAAAGGCTTCGAGCGTCTCGGCGCTGACATGATGCTCGATGCCCTCGGCGTCGATGCGCGCCGTCTCGGCGCTGACCCCGAGCGAGCGCAGGAAGGCCTCGACCGTCTGGTGGCGAATGCGGCTCTCTTCCGCAACCTTGCGGCCGGCATCGGTCAGGAACACGCCGCGATAAGGCTTCCGGGAGACCAGCCCGTCGGCGCACAGCCGCGTCAGCATTTTCGCGACCGTCGGCTGAGCGACGCCGAGCCGTGCCGCGATATCGACCTGGCGCGCCTCGTTGCCATCCTCGATCAGGTCGGCGATGAGCTCGACATAATCCTCGACCAGCGCGCTGCGGCGCGCTTCACGCGTCTGCCTGAAGCCTTCCGAGTGGATTTCTGCGTCAGGCAGCGGCTTTTCGCGAGGAACCGGTCTTTTCTTCAGCGCCAATACGCGCTCCTCCCGGCAGTTTGAATCGACATTGCGGTCATAACACGGAACCCTATTGGTTCTGGCCGTTTATTTCCATTCGGTGGCCGGCGCAACCGGCGTTCACTGCCGTTCAGGCCGCACGCCAAGCGGCCACAAGAAAAAGCTCAGACAATGAAATATAGCATATTGCATAATGTTCAGCCGTGGCATAGATAAGGAGACAACATCGATCGTTCCAGTGGAAAGCCATTTCATGTCGGAAGCCGAAGCCACCTCAGCCCCCCGGTCCATGTGGCGATTTGCCCGCCCGGAGGACGACGAGCAGCCCAGCCTTCGCGAAGTCAACGCAACGATCGCGGTGCCGCACTCGGGGATCTGGCTTCGCCGGCTGTTCGCCTTCATGGGGCCGGGCTACATGGTTTCGGTCGGCTATATGGATCCGGGCAATTGGGCGACCGACCTCGCCGGCGGGGCCCAATTCGGCTACACGCTGCTTTTCATCATCATGTTGTCGAACCTGATGGCGATCCTGCTGCAGGCACTCGCCGCCCGGCTCGGCATCGCCACCGGCCGCGACCTTGCGCAGGCGTGCCGCGCCTATTATCCGCGACCAGTCAATTTCATGCTTTGGGTCGCTTGCGAACTGGCCATCATCGCCTGCGACCTGGCCGAGGTCATTGGCACGGCGATCGCCTTGCAACTGCTGTTCGGCATTCCGCTGATAGGCGGCGCCATCATCACCGCGCTTGATGCCTTCCTGCTGCTGCTGCTGATGAACAAGGGCTTCCGTTTCCTCGAGGCCTTCATCATAGCGCTTTTGATTATCATCTTCGGCTGCTTCGCCATCCAGATCTTTGCCGCCGCCCCGCCGGTCGGCTCCATCCTGCATGCGATGTTCGTGCCGTCGTCCGAGATCGTCACCAATCCGGCCATGCTCTACATCGCCATCGGCATCATCGGCGCCACGGTGATGCCGCACAATCTCTATCTGCATTCCTCGATCGTGCAGACCCGCGCCTATGAGCGCACCGATCGCGGCAAGCGCGACGCCATCAAATGGGCGACGACCGACTCGACCATCGCGCTGATACTGGCGTTGTTCGTCAATGCTTCCATCCTGATCGTGTCGGCGGTGGCGTTCCACGGCACCGGTCATCATGACGTTGCCGAGATCGGCCAGGCCTTCGAGCTTCTGTCGCCGCTGCTTGGCCTCGGCATCGCTTCCATCCTGTTTGCCGTAGCGCTGCTCGCCTCCGGCCTGAACTCGACGGTGACGGCGACGCTCGCCGGCCAGATCGTGATGGAAGGGTTCTTGCGGCTGCGCATCCCGCAATGGGCGCGCCGCCTGCTGACGCGCGGCATCGCCATCATTCCGGTGGTGGTGGTCACCGCGCTCTATGGCGAGAAGGGAACCGGTCAGTTGCTGGTCTTCAGCCAGGTAATCCTGTCGATGCAGCTCCCCTTCGCTGTCGTACCGCTGGTGCAGTTCGTCTCGGACAAGCGCAAGATGGGCAATTTTGCCATTTCCCGCGCCGTCGCCGTGCTGGCCTGGGTGGTTGCCGCGCTCATCCTGGTGCTCAACTTCAAGCTGCTCTACGATACGGTCGTTGGCTTGGGCTGAGCGTTCTCGGCTCCAAGCTGAGACGATAAGGTCGGCAGTCACCTGCCCCCGGTCCTAGAAATTTGCCGGCCGCTGTCGGACAAATGTCCGTTCGCCCGTCCTTGGCTCGAACTCCGGCCATGACGGCACGGATCAGAGAAAGGGAGCTCCAATGAGGAAGATCATCGCCGCAACATTCGTCAGCCTCGACGGCGTCATGCAGGCGCCTGGCGGCCCGCAAGAGGACCCTGTCGGCGGCTTCAAATTCGGCGGCTGGACGTTTCATTACTGGGACGATGTGATGGGCGCCGCGATGGGCGAGACGTTTTCAAAACCGTTCGCGCTGCTTCTCGGCCGCAAGACTTACGACATCTTTGCCGCCCACTGGCCTTATCAGAAAAATGATCCGATCGCCGACAGCTTCAACGCCGTCACCAAATATGTGGCGACGCACAGGCCGGATTCGCTGTCCTGGCAAAACAGCCAGCCGCTCGGCAGCGATGTCGTGGCGACGTTGCGCCGGATGAAGCAGGAGGACGGCCCCGACCTGCTCATTCAGGGATCGAGCGAGCTGATCCAGACCTTGCTCGCCAATGACCTGATCGACGAGATCAGCCTGCTGATTTTCCCGCTGGTGCTGGGCAAGGGCAAAAAACTGTTCGGCAGCGGCACAATACCCGCCGCCTTCAAGCTGACCCGTTCGCAGGCATCGACCACCGGTGTCATCATGGCGAGCTATGAACGCTCCGGCGAGATCAAGACCGGGTCATTTGCCACGGAGCAGCCGTCCGAAGCCGAGATCGAGCGGCGCAAGAACTGGAAGTAGATGCCGCAGGGCGATCAAGGACGGCTGAACACTGGCCGTCCTTTTTGCTGTTTTTAAGCCGCCTCTCGTCGCCCTGCCAACCCATCGCGGAGGTGGCCCGCGAATGCCAGTGCAGCCGGCGCGACGTCGTGCTTCGGCAAATGCAGATTGATCGAAAAATTCGGCAATGACGGCAGCTCCGGATCGTTGGCCAAAATGTCGAGGTCGACAGGCACGGTCGACGCCAACCAGGTGGTGACGGCCAAGTCCGAACGCACTGTCGCCGTCGTCGCGTCAATGCTGCCGTTTTCGAATACGGTGCGCCATTCCAGCCCATGCTCGTTAAGCGCCTCCAGCACCACCGGGCGGAACGCACAGGTCTCGGCGACCATCGAAACCGGCAAGGGCCGCTTGCCGCGGGCGGCGCCGCCTTTGGCGCCGACCCAGACCAGCCGGTCGACAACAAGGCATTCGCCGGCCGACCGACCGATCGGCTCCTCGATCACCGCGAGTTCTATCGTGCCGGTCGCCAAGGCTGCGGCCAACTCTGGCGACGAAGCACAGACAAGCGAGATCTCGACCTGCGGATAGGCCTCGGCATAGGCCTTCAGCACCGGCGCAAGCAAGGTGCCGACAAGGTCGTACGGCACCCCGAGCCGGACCTGACCGGCAACCGCATCGCCCGCCATCTCCGCCAGGATCTCGTCATTGAGGGAAAGCAGGCGCTTGCCCTTGCCGAACAATCGCTCGCCGGAGCGGGTCAATCGCAATCCGCGCCGATCGCGATCGAACAGGCTGCAGCCGAGAACCTCTTCCAAACGCTTGATCTGCTGGCTGACGGCACCTTGCGTCAAATGCAGCGCGTTGGCCGCCGCCGTCATGCTGGCCTTGTCGGCAACGGTGACGAAGGTTCGGACCAGGGCAGTATCGAGGTTGCGGAGCATCCGGCTATTATATTTGCTAATGCGTGTCATAGCAAACATTGCATTTACTGATGAGCCGAACAGCCTACCGTGCAGGCTTCAAAGGAAGCAGCATGTTTGAACCTGTCCTTCCCCTCGTCCTGTTCGCGCTGGTCTCAACCTCAACGCCCGGCATGGCCACGACCTTGTCGACGGCGTCCGGCGCGCAGTTCGGCTTTCGCCGCTCTATCCCGCTGATGGCCGGGAGTGCGGCCGGCCTGGCCACGGTGGCTGCGGCAGGTGCTGCCGGGCTCGCCGGTCTGCTGGCCGCCGCTCCTTCGCTGCAACTGGCAATGAAAATGGCCGGTACCCTCTATCTGACGTGGCTTGCCCTCAAGATCGGCCGCAGCGGTCCGCCCAATCTGGACGTGGCCATGGCAAAGCCGAACAGCTTTTTGGGCGGCGCCGGCCTGCAATGGATGAACCCAAAGGGCTGGGCCATGGGGCTGGGAGCGGCGGCATCCTTTGCCGCGCTCGCCAACGGGCCGCTGCAGCTCGCCGTGCTGCTCGGCACGGTCTTCGGCCTTGCGGCGGCCCTCTCGCTGGCGGCGTGGTGCGTGGCGGGCACGCTGCTCGCCCGGTTGCTGCGAACCGAGCGGCAGTGGCGCATGCTCAACGCCGTCCTTGGCCTGCTGCTGGCCGCCTCGATCATTCCGATGTGGCGGACAGCGTAAGGTCAGTCTTTAGCCATGTCAGGCAGCGTAACGCGCCGCCGGCTTGCCCGCCAGAAGACTGCCGAAGAAGCCTTGCGGACGCGAAGAAAGGCACCCCCCGGCAATATCGGCAAGACCCGGTGCCGTGAATGCTTCACCCTTTGCCAGGCCAACCAGCGCTGCATCGACCAGATCGTCGGCGGTCATGACGATTTCTTGCGGAACGTCGGCGAGGTCGCTTCCGGCAACTTCCCAGAATTCGGCGCTGGACGAAATCGCCGCGCTTGATTTTGACGCACCGCCGGCCGCGAGTTGAATTATCGGCGGCCGGCAGCCAAGCTCCCCTGACAGCCTTACTCGGCCGGCATCGCCACCGGGCGCGCCGCCAGATGGCCCGCCAGTACCACGCCCAGACCAATGATCGGGAATGCCGCCGCGACCACGCCGAGGTCGGCCGGTGCGCCATAGCGCAGCACCGCGGCGCCGACCACGGCACCCAGTGCCACGCCGAGATAGAGCGCCGAAGCGTTCAGCGATAGCACGATGGGCGCGGCATCGGGCGCCAGCTTGATGATACGGCTGGCCTGCGCCGGCGGGAACGCCCAGCCGACGATGCCCCACGGCACCATCATGGCCATGAGCGCCGGCCCGGCGATCTCGCGCGGCAGGAACATCGGGATCAGCGAAAACGTGACCAGCATGGCGGCACTCAGCGCCAGCGACCAGCAGACGGTGCGCGTCGCGCCGAAACGGTCGGCGGCCTGCCCGCCGCCGATATTGCCGATGACCGCGCCAACGCCGAAAGCGAGCAGCATTCCGGGAAGCGCGATCGGGTTCAGTCCGCCGCCTTCGATCGCGAGCGGCGCGACAAAGGCAAAGACGGTGAAGGCGCCGATCAGCGCCAGGATGGTCGTCACCAGGATAGGCATGACGCCGGGGCGAAGTGCCGCTGCCAGCCGCATCCGGAGCGGCAGCCTGGTGCCGACGATGCCGCGCGGCAGCCGGTACCACAGGATCGCGCCGGCGAGCGCACCAAGGCCGGCAATGGCAAAGAAGGTGCCGCGCCAGCCGGCAACCGTCGCAACGAGCGCGCCGAGCGGTGCTCCGACCGCGACCGCAACCGTAGTGCCGCCGACGACCACGGCAATGGCTCGGGCGCGGTGATGATCGTCGACAAGCGCAACGGCCGTTCCCTGTGCGGTCGCCGCGAACAAGCCTGACGACAGCGCCATGACGATGCGCGCGATCAACAGCAATTCGAAGGAGGAGCTTAGCGCCGCGGCGACGTTGCCCAACACGAAGAACACCAGCGTCCACAGGATGACGCGGCGCCGGTCCCATTCGCCGGTCAGCGTTGCCAGGATCGGCGTGCCGATCGCATAGGCGAGCGCAAACGCGGTGATCAGCGTGCCGGCGAGCGGAACGGAGATGGCGGCATCCTTTGCAATGTCGGGCAAAAGGCTGGAGATGACGAAACCTTCGGTCGAAATCGTGAACGATCCGAGCGCAAGCCAGATTAGGCGCTTATCCATGGCAATTTCCTTAGTTCAAAGGTTATTGAACAATTGGACATAACAGGGCATGATGTCAATAAAGCCGCTGCAAAATAGCCGAACCATCCTGACAGCCCGGTGTCAGGACCGGGCGACGGGACGAAACTATGTGTCCATTGGCCACGAGAGGAGATGCGTTGAAATCGGCTCCGAATGTGCTTAATTCCTGGGCATGACCTTGCCCCATCCCACCGCCGACCAGATCAGCCTGCCGAACGTGCTTGCCGTGCTCGGCGACCCGACGCGACTGGCCATCGTGCGCTATCTCGCCAGCAAAGAGGGCGTGCCGCTGAATTGCAGCCGGTTCCTCGATCTCTGCTCGAAGACCAATCTGAGCTACCATTTGGCCAAGTTGCGTGAGGCCGGCGTCACCCGCACCGAGGCGGTTGGAACCAGCCGGCTGATCACGCTGCGCCGTGACGATCTCGACCGCCGCTTCCCGGGCCTGCTCGACAGTGTTATTGCCGCGGCCGGCGACGCATCGTTGCCGGCGGTCGGCGGCCAAGAGATCGAAGTCCGCGCCTGAACGACCCAAAGCTAGGTTCCGCTCTCGCCCGCTTCGCGAGACGAGCAAAGTAGCTTCACCCGCCCTCCAGCCATTCCAATTAACGGAGCCTGCCATGCGCATTGCCGTCCTCGCCGACATCCACGGCAATGTCCTGGCGCTCGACGCCGTGCTCGATGATCTGCGGCAGCGCGGCGGCGCCGACCTCATCGTCAATCTCGGCGATTGCGTTTCCGGCCCGCTCTGGCCGCGCGAGACCATGGAGCGGCTCGAGACGCTCGACCTGCCGACGGTGCGCGGCAATCACGACCGCCGCGTTGCCCGCGACACCGCCGACGAGACCATGTGGCCGTCCGACCGCTACGCGCAGGAACGGCTGACCGCAGGCCAGCGCGAGGCGCTGTTCGCGCTGCCCCTCACGCTGGAGGTGGCGCCCGGCATACTCGCCTTCCATGCCCGGCCCGACCACGACGAAAAATACCTGACTGACGCGATCGTCGACAGCCGGCTGGTGCGCGCGCCGCTGGTCGCAATCGAGCGGCGCCTCGGCGCGATCGATCCCGCCTGCCGCATCATGCTTTGCGGCCACAGCCATCGCAGCGAGCTGGTCCGCATTCCCGGCGGTCCGGTCATCTTCAACCCGGGCAGCATCGGCTGCCCCGCCTATGACGATTCAACCCCGCCGGCGCATGTCTCCGAACAGGGTTCGCCGCACGCCCGCTACGGCATCGTCGACTTGCATCCCGATCGTTTCGAAGCCATCGCCGTCGATTATGACCACGAGGCGGCGGCGCGCCAGGCCGAGCAGGCGGGACGGCCCGAATGGGCTCACGCGCTGCGCACCGGCTTCATGCCGGGCTGAGCTTGCTCATCCCGGGCTGAGCCTGCTCATCCCAGGCTGAGCTTGCTCATGCCTAGCTGAACGGTTGACCGCCTTCGAGCGGCAGAAGTCGCGACCGGTCCAAGCTTCAGTCGTCAGACGCCGATGGCTTCGATCGCTTGGCAGGACGTCGGGCGCTGGCCGCCGAAGTCTTGGACGCCGAAGTCTTGGACGTCGAAGTCTTGGACGTCGAAGTCTTGGACGTCGAAGCCTTTGGCCGTGACGTCTTGGGCGCCAGTTGCGTTGGGTTGAAACTCTGTGCTGGGGCGGATTCGGAACCGGCCCGAATGTCGGCGTCGCGCACCTGCTGGCCAAAGTTCAGGCCGGTCAGCTCTTCAATCTCGGCCACCGTCGAAAGGAACTCCGATACCCTGGCAATTTCAAGCGGGTCATCGAATGCCTCGGCACGCTCGCCGAACGCTTCGGGCATCACTTCCAAAACCGGCTTCTGGTCCGCCAGCAGCGCGATGGCGCGCAGGCCAGCTTGATCGGACCACAGCGCGATCTTCCAGAACTTCAGGGGGACATGGCTGTCGAAGCGGTAGGGAGGATCGTCCTCGCCGAACACTGGCCCGGCAAACACCGTGACACGGCCTCGCGTCGTATAGGCGTTGCGCAGCACATAGGTTTCTACCGCGCGCCATCTCAACTTCCCCTTGGAGCCGGGATGGTTAAGCGAGCTTCCTTGATTGAAGAAGCCGACTTGCGGCGCAGCATTGGTATAAACGAACGTGTCGCGTTCTGCCGCGACCGCCTCCTGATCGACGCCCCATGCGGGGTCGCCGCGAAGTGTAATATGGCCCTTCTGGAACATTCGAGCGATTCGTTCCTTGGATTTTGCGACGGGAAATCCAGGCACATTCTGGCTCGAATAGAATTCCTGGTTCATCTGCTCGCCAAGATCGATGCGCCGATCCGGCCGGAAAGCATCGCTGGCTTCCGAACCGGAAATCGACTCCACCTCCAATTCGAGAAGCGACGGGTTGTCGATGACCGTCTTGTCCTCACGATTGACCGCCTTGGTGCGGGATCCATCGATATTGCAGGCGGTGACGAAGGCAAGCCTGCGATCGGCGTTCATCAAGATCGAAAAATGATGGTAGCGCAATTCGTGTGGGTCCTCTCCCGGTTTGGCAAGAAGGTTTTTGGCCAACCGGTAGGGTGAATTGGCGACCGTCGGCATTGCCAGGACAAAGCCCGGTATGAAGCCGGGCTCATACCCTCCACGATCATCGAAATCCTCTGTTTTCCAACCCGCGGCCTCGGCGATGGCCACCTTCCCGGGTTCGCTTGCCGGGCCTTTGCCGTCGTTTCGTCTCGCATCGCCTCCGTCGATCAGCGGCGCCCGGACATTTATCTCGACGGGAAAAGTCCAGGTGACCGAGCCATCGGCATTGTGTCTCGTCGCCGGCGGATTGCGATCCGGTTCCGGCCGCTGCACCGGCTTGTCCGGCACATCTTCGCGAATATCGGCGTTCAGCCGAACTGTCTCGTCCATCATGCGCGGCATGCCGGCCCAAATCGCCATGGCTTGCGAAACCGCCGATGCCGAGGAGCCCGGCAGCTTGGACTTTCTAGCACCCAGATGGTCAACGATGGCGCTGATCCGTATGCCTTCGTTGATCTCGCGGGCAAGCGCATAGCCACCTATGCCCGTCACCTCGTGGAACGGGCCGGCCCAATGGTGCAGGGCGATAGGTTCCCATTCATTGTTGAAGACCGGGGATCCGGAAGAACCCTGTTCGGTGTCGGCGACATAGTGCAGGACTTGTACCGTTTCGTCGCGGGCCACCAGCCGGTTTTCACGCAACACCAGTTCCTTGAAGCGGCCATCGGGATGCTGGACGATGTTGGCGATTTCGCCGAGCATATGCTTGTCGCGCGCATCCGACAGCGAGATAAAACCGAACTCCCCCAGTTCCTTTGGACCGGAACGCCGCTCGCCAACCCCGATCAGCGTATAGTCCAGACCCTCTATGCTATCGCTCACGAAACAGGATTCAGGATCGAACAGGAACGTCGTCGGCGTACGCACGGCATTTGCACCGTCCTGCTCATAATCGAACTGGACCTGGAAGCGCCGGGAATCCGCCGGCGACGAAATCACATGGTTGTTTGTGAGGAACAGCCTTGGCCCGACCAGAAAACCCGATCCTTGTGGATTGCCGTTGAGAAAGGCAACGCGGCCAACCGCATCGGCAGCACGGCGCCCACGCTCGAGGAATGCGACCCCGATGAAATCGAGCGTTGGGCCGAGAATTGCCTCCGGCCCCGGCTGCTTGGCGGCGGCCTTCCTTTCCCCGGCAGACCTCATGTCGATCGCTGCCGATATCATCTCCGCTTCGGTGCGGCTGAGCGATGCCTTTACCTGCAACCTGTCGAGCCGCCTGGAGAGGGTCTGTTCGGCGGCCAGCGGATTGCCGTTGGCGATGTGACCAAGTGAAGCCTCAATCTCGGCGCGCGTTTTCTTGATACGCTGGCGAACTATGTTTTCCACCTGCGCAAATATTTCAAGGTCGACCATCTTGCCCTCCTCAACCTTACTTGAGAGAGTGCATATTTACATGAAATGTGCAATATTTTGCCGGCTGTTAGTTCACGGAAGTGGCCTGGTCGCGATTCAACACGCGGCACTGTTTCGGGCTTACACAGCGCCGTCTCGTCGCCTATAAAAACCGGCTGGCGTGCGATGGCGCTTTCGTGCCTGGCCGCGCATTCGGCAATTGAACCTACCGCCCATGGCAGATGATTAGGCGCACAGTAACACTCCCGACGACGCTGCTTGCGGTGATCGCCGCTCCGCTGATGCTGGCGGAGTTGCCGGCCAACGGCCAGGAGCCGGAGCCCATCGTCTCGATTGTGACGGGTCTCGCTCCGGATGACCTCCTGAACGTGCGCGCCACGGCGTCGGCCATGGGCAAGATCGAGGCGCGGCTGCCGAGTGGTTCGAGCGTGAAAAATCTCGGCTGCGGCGACGTCAGCGGCTACAAATGGTGCAAGGTTGAAGACATTGATGACCCGAAGATGAGCGGATGGGCGCCCGCACGCTACCTCGACCCTATCAATCCCCGGCAAGTGACACCGCAGGTGGCGGCCAGTGCGGAGAACCCTGCGCCTCAGCCGCTGCCCGACCTGACAACGCGCCTCGGCGCGACCGCTCCCGAAACGCCGCTGAATTCCCCTGACGCGATCGGCAGGGTGGCGATCGAGGATGCTTACCGCCTGGCCCTGGCCGGTGGAAACCCCACGACTGGACAGGTTGATGGATCGCCGCCCGCGGCAGTGGGTCCCGTCCAGAATTTCGGCGCGGCCAACGCGGCGCCCCCGGCCGACGCACAGACCGTTGCGCGGCTTCAGCCGCCGGGGACACCGGTACCCGGTGCCGGCAACGCCATCCCCTGTGCGCGCTATCTCGGCCAGCCGATGACCAGCTGCAAGGCAGGCGTGGTGCGCACCGGCGACAAGACCGACGTGACCGTGACCTGGCCCGATGGCGGCACGCGCATCATCAGCTTCGAGGCCGGCAAGCCGGCCGGTGCGGACGCACCCGGCGAATTCCGCTTCACCCGCGAGGGCAGCCTGAACATGATCCGCGTCGGTGCTTCCGAACGCTTCGAGATTACGGACGCTTTGGCGTTGGGGGATAGTGGTAAGGGGAATAAGGCAGTAGGGCAGTAGGGCAATATGTTTAAAGGGCGCTCGAACCTCTGCCCTACTGCCCTACTGCCCTACTGCCCTACTGCCCTACTGCCCTACTGCCTGCCATTTTAGGGGCTTACATCCGGCAAAACTCTTCCCTATAAGGCCCTCCTAGCCTGATACCAGAATCGCGAGCACAACCGGCCGGGTCATCCCGTCCGGCTTTTTGTGCAAGCCGCCCGCCGAACGGACCCTCGACATGCCAAGACGCACCGACATCAAGTCGATCCTGATCATCGGGGCCGGCCCCATCGTCATCGGCCAGGCCTGCGAATTCGACTATTCCGGCACCCAGGCCTGCAAGGCGCTGAAGGAAGAGGGTTTTCGCGTTATCCTGGTCAATTCCAATCCGGCCACCATCATGACCGATCCGGAACTGGCCGACGCCACGTACATCGAGCCGATCACGCCCGAAGTGGTGGCCAAGATCATCGCCAAGGAGCGGCCGGACGCGCTGCTGCCGACCATGGGCGGCCAGACCGCGCTCAACACCGCTCTGTCGCTGCGCCGCATGGGCGTGCTCGACCGCTATCAGGTCGAGATGATCGGTGCCGACGCCACCGCAATCGACAAGGCCGAGGACCGCGCGCTGTTTCGCGAGGCGATGAACAAGATCGGCCTGGAAACGCCGAAGTCGATGCTGGCCAACGCAACCGACGTCAAGAACGCCGACCGCAAGACGCACGAGGCCGAGCGCGCCGCGCTGAAGGCCGAGAAGCCGGAAAATCTCGACGCCGCGCTCGATGCTCTGGAAACGCGCTGGAACCTCGGCGAAGGCGACCGCAAGCAGCGCTATATCAGCCATGCCATGGCGATTGCAGCACAGGCGCTCGACCATGTCGGCCTGCCCGCCATTATCCGCCCCTCCTTCACCATGGGCGGCACCGGCGGCGGCATCGCCTACAACCGCGCCGAATTCTTCGAGATCGTCCAGTCCGGCCTCGACGCCTCGCCGACCACCGAAGTGCTGATCGAGGAGAGCGTACTCGGCTGGAAGGAGTATGAGATGGAGGTTGTCCGTGACAAGGCCGACAATTGCATCATCGTCTGCTCGATCGAGAACATCGACCCGATGGGCGTGCATACGGGCGATTCGATCACCGTCGCCCCTGCGCTGACGCTGACCGACAAGGAATACCAGATGATGCGCAACGCCTCGATCGCGGTGCTGCGCGAGATCGGCGTCGAGACCGGCGGCTCCAACGTGCAGTTCGCCGTCAACCCGGCCGACGGCCGCCTGGTGGTGATCGAGATGAACCCGCGCGTCTCGCGCTCGTCGGCGCTGGCCTCCAAGGCGACTGGTTTTCCGATCGCCAAGATCGCCGCCAAGCTCGCCGTCGGCTACACGCTGGACGAGCTCGAGAATGACATCACCGGCGGAGCAACGCCGGCCTCGTTCGAGCCGAGCATCGACTATGTCGTCACAAAAATCCCGCGCTTCGCCTTCGAGAAGTTTCCCGGCGCCGAGCCGGTGCTGACCACCTCGATGAAGTCGGTCGGCGAGGTCATGGCCATCGGCCGCACTTTCCAGGAATCGCTGCAGAAGGCCTTGCGCGGGCTGGAGACCGGCCTGACCGGTCTGGACGAAATCGAGATTCCCGGCATCGGCCATGGGACGACAGCTGCCAGCCACGTCGACGACCGCAACGCCATCCGCGCCGCACTCGGCACGCCGACGCCGGACCGGCTGCGCATGGTGGCGCAAGCGATCCGCATGGGCACTTCGCTCGAAGACGTGCACGCGATGTGCAAGATCGACCCGTGGTTCCTCGAACAGATCGCCGGCATTCTCGACATGGAAGCCCGCATCCGCGAGCACGGCATCCCCGAGGACGCCGCCAATCTGCGCATGCTGAAGGCGATGGGTTTCTCCGATGCCCGCCTAGCATCCCTGGTCAGGAAGGATGTCGAAGAGATCCAGAAGATTCGCGAAAAACTCGACGTTCATCCGGTCTACAAGCGCATCGACACCTGCGCCGCCGAGTTCGCTTCGCCCACCGCCTACATGTACTCGACCTACGAGGTGCCGTTCGCAGGCGCGCTCGCCAACGAGGCGCAGGTCTCGTCGCGCAAGAAGGTGGTCATCCTCGGCGGCGGCCCCAACCGCATCGGCCAGGGCATCGAGTTCGACTACTGCTGCTGCCATGCCGCCTTTGCGCTGCGCGACGCCGGCTTCGAGGCGATCATGATCAACTGCAATCCCGAAACCGTCTCGACCGACTACGACACCTCCGACCGGCTCTATTTCGAGCCGCTGACGCCGGAGGACGTGCTGGAGATCCTGCGCGCCGAGCAGGCGTCCGGCGAGCTGGTCGGCGTCATCGTCCAGTTCGGTGGCCAGACGCCGCTGAAGCTCGCCGATGCGCTGGAGAAGGCCGGCATCCCGATCCTCGGCACCTCGCCCGACATGATCGATCTCGCCGAGGACCGCGACCGTTTCCAGAAGCTGTTGCACAAGCTTGGCCTCAGCCAGCCGAAGAACGGCATTGCCTATTCGGTCGAGCAGGCCCGCCTCGTCGCCGGCGAGCTCGGCTTCCCGTTGGTCGTGCGCCCGTCCTATGTGCTCGGCGGCCGCGCCATGCAGATCATCCACGACGAGAGCATGTTGCAATCCTATCTGCTCGACACCGTGCCCGGCCTGGTGCCGGAGGACATCAAGCAGAAATACCCCAACGACAAGACCGGCCAGATCAACACGCTGCTCGGCAAGAACCCGCTGCTGTTCGACACCTATCTCTCAGGCGCCATCGAAGTCGATGTCGATTGCCTTTGCGACGGCAGGTCGACCTACGTCTCCGGCATATTGGAGCACATCGAGGAGGCCGGCATCCATTCCGGCGACTCGGCCTGCTCGCTGCCGGTGCACTCGCTGCCATCGGAGCTTGTCGACGAGCTGGAGCGCCAGACGGCCGCACTCGCCCGCGCGCTCAATGTCGGCGGTCTGATGAACGTGCAGTATGCGATCAAGGACGGCACCGTCTATGTGCTCGAGGTCAACCCGCGCGCGTCGCGCACCGTGCCCTTCGTCGCCAAGACCATCGGGCGTCCCATTGCAAAGATCGCCGCCCGCATCATGGCCGGCGAAAGCCTGGAAGACGCCTTCGCCCACTACGGCGCCATGCCCGACCCGCGCAACCCCGGCCACATCGCCGTCAAGGAAGCGGTATTCCCGTTCGCCCGCTTCCCCGGCGTCGACATATTGCTCGGCCCGGAAATGCGCTCGACCGGCGAGGTCATGGGCCTCGACCGCGACTTCGCGCTGGCCTTCGCCAAGAGCCAGCTCGGGGCGGGTGTTGATCTCCCCCGCGCGGGCACGCTGTTCGTCTCGGTGCGCGACGAGGACAAGAAGGGCATCTTGCCGGCAGTCAAGCGCTTGGCCGGCCAGGGTTTTAAAGTGCTGGCCACCTCAGGCACCGCCCGCTTCCTCGCCGAAAACGGCGTCGCCGCCGAAAAGATAAACAAGGTGCTGGAAGGCCGCCCGCACATCGAGGACGCCATCCGGAACCGCCAGGTGCAGATCGTGTTCAACACCACGGACGGCCAGAAGGCGGTGTCGGACTCAAAATCGCTGCGCCGCGCCACGCTGATGCAGAAAGTGCCGTATTACACGACGCTCTCGGGCGCGGCTGCGGTGGCGGAGGCGATTGCAGCGTTGAGGGCTGGGAGTTTGGAAGTGCGGCCGCTGCAGGAGTACTTCGCGTAGGCGATTAGCCAATCTCCCTCCTTGTGGGGGCTGTCCCGCCGACGATGCTGCCGGCATATCGCCACGCTTACGCGCCGGCCAATCTTTCCTTCAGAGAAAGTTAAAACGCGACACCGGACAGGTATCTTGAAACACCTCGTTCCTAGAACGTGCCTGCGCAGCAAAAGGCATTGTCGAGTGGAATGCTCGCCACCGGAAGAGTTTTTTCTAATGGACCTTGCATGCCTTGCTTTTGTGAAGGACCTAACATCTCATACTTGGCAGAAGTCACACAAGCTGCCGCGATGTCGCTTCCCCTATGCGCCGTTCAGGAAAGGGAATGCTCTTATGGAACTCAAGCAGTTTGAGGTTAAGGGGCTCTTCAATTCTTACGATCATCTGGTCAGCTTTCCCACCACATCGGGTGTCGCGCAACAACCCGCGATCGTCATCATTCATGGGAGGAATGGCGTAGGAAAAACGACATTGCTCCGAATGTTGGACGGGATAATGCGGCTTGACTTCACAACATTCAGGAATGTTCCGTTTTCAGAAGCAAAACTAACCTTCGACAACAAAAGAGCACTTCAAGTAAAATCTGAAACCGCTGACGGCAAATTGAAGTATCTGAAAGTTTCGTATGGTAAATATCAGGCCATGTTAAACCCCAACCATTCAGGGGCGCTGACAGAGGAAGAGCAACTAGCTGTATCGAATTTTCGAGACGAATTTTTTAGAGATGTTGTGGGAATAGCTTTTGAGTACATTGACATTGAGCGGTTGAGTCGAATCAAAGAAGCGAGACTCTCTGAAGCGCAACTAGAGGCGCTTGCTATGCCAAGGGAATACTATTTCTCTCCGTCAGGTAAAATTGTCAGTAATGGACTGAATATAAAGTCGAAAAAGGTGCGCGATTCATCAATTAGCCTCGACAAGAGAGTAGCGGAATTCATAAACTCCGCCCAGATTAATTATCGACAGTTCTTTTCAAGCACGGAGCCAGACTTATTCCCAAAGATATTGGAAAAACTCAGCGGTCATGAAACTGTCGATATTGAGAAAGATAAACTAAAATCACAACTTAGATTCGTTATAGATCAAGATAAAATTACAGAAAGATTTGGTTTAGAGAGTGATAAATGGGACTATAGTCAAATCGTATCTAAGATAGATTTGCTTGACAATCATCCTGGTACAAAGCAAAATGCTTTAACAATTCTTTCAGTTTATGCTGAACATCTTGCATCGCGGGCGCAAGAAAGGAAGCTTGTCGCAGACCGGCTCCTCACCTTTGAAAAACTTCTCTCTGAATTCTTTGTTGGAAAAGAGGTCCGAATCGACAGCGTTGAGGGAATGAGAATTTCCACCGCAGGAAAGAAACCACTTAAGGAAAGTGACTTGAGCTCTGGTGAATATCATCTTCTTTATTTGATGGTTTCTGCTCTTGTTACAAAACAAAAGGGCACGATTTTGGCGATCGACGAACCCGAGATGTCAATGCACATAGCATGGCAGAGAAAATTGGTTTCTGCGTTAATCAGGTGTGCGTCTGGCGCCGAGCCGCTCTTCATCTTTGCCACTCACTCCCCCGACTTAGTATCTTCGTATCGTGAAGCCATGATTGACCTGGGGTGAGAATTCCGTGTTGAGACGTCAGATTGACGCATATCTAACTGCGGTGCAGATGGATCCTGAGCGCCGACATCTTTTTGTCGAGGGATACCGGGACCGGAACTTCCTAACGTGGCTTTGTGGAAATGAAATCCACTCTAATGTTAGCGTACTCCCAATAGACGCGATCGATTTCTCGGAGGCTGTGGATGGCGGGAACCGTGGGCGATTGGTCGAAATTGCACGGACGATCGAAGGTCAAACGGATGCGATAATGTTTTTCGCCGATGCGGATTACGATATCCTCCTCAAACGGAAACTCTTGTCTAACGTATTTTATACCGACAGAAGAGACATAGAGGGCTATATTTTTAGTGAGCGCTCTCTTGAGAAAATATTTGTTCTTTCGCTGAACACTGAAAAAAGTTCGACTAATTTTTTCAAACTCATTGTGAGTATATGCAAAAGGATAGCGTCGATCCGAATTTATTCCGAGGAAACCTCTTCCAGAATTGCATTTAAGAGCACCAGTCTAAAGAGATACATTACCAAAGACTCTATGTTTTTATTTAATCTGGAAGGATACACTAGGGCACTCCTTCAGAATTCAAATATCTCTCTGTCAAGGCTAGAATCAGTATTGTTAGGAGCAAAGAGTATTGAGGAAAGACTCGATGACCTCGACCACTACGAATACATTCACGGAAAAGATGTCATTTCTGTATTCGAGAGACTCCTTCATATCTTTGGTGTCAAGGACGGAGAGGCCGAAAGATTGCTTTGGGCTACAGTTGATCGTCCCGAATGCTGCCTTCATCCCCGACTCAAAGAGACTTTGAAATACATGAAGAAGATAATCTGAACGTCTATTGGTACGTCACGGGAACGACAGCTGCACGCCGGCGGGTCGATGCTGAAGTACTTTGCGTTGACCCGGTTGACCGAGTTTTAGAAGCCGGAATCGCGGGGCAGATTCGCTCCATCACCACGTCCTCCAGCGAGATGCCCGCCGCCGCCAGGGAATGCTTCAGCGCCTTCAGCGATTCCTCCGTCCGCGGCTCGACGTCGCAACGCACCATTTTGCACCTTGCCAACGCCAGTGCCGACACTCGGCTTAGCCGAGAAACCCAATAAACCGTCCGGCGAAAAGCACCGAAGTCCACAGCACCAGCGAAAGCACAGCCAGCACGGTCGCGGCCCCACCAGCCGGCTCATCACTGCCTTTTACGCGGCGCATGAAGACGAGGAAGTTGACCCCGGCAAGCAGGATGAGCGTCATCTTGGCGAGGAAGACCGGCATTGCCGCATATTCGCTCGCCCTTACTGAAAAGAGCAGCGACCCAGTGACTAGCGCACCAGCGAACGCGGCAAACGCGGTGCGGCGCAGCAGCGCGACGAACGCCGCTTGCGGCAGCGAGCGGAAGGCGCCCAGGATCCTGAGGTCCATGAGCCAGACGCTGGTCAGCAGCGCGCCGATCGACATGATGTGCAGCGCGTTGACGATGGGGTAGGCGACGAAGGAGGCCTTCAGTCCCCGCGCGAAGGCGAGTTGCTCGATGTCGGCAAAAAACCCGTCCATTCAGGCCGGCGGCACGCGGTCGGGATAGACGTCGTAGGTCTTGCCGCCGACGATGATGCGGGCCGCCTTCATGCGCTTTTCGCTCTCGTCGCGCGAGCGGTTGCCGATCGCGGTCACCTCGTCGCCGATCTTGGCGACCTCCTCGGTGAAGCCGGCGGCGATCGTGCGCGACGGCGTCGCCATCTCCACCCGCCAGGCCTCTCCCTCGGCGTCGACATCCAGCGTGGCATGCGGGTTGCCGATATAGATCGCCGTGATCCTGCCTTTGAGTTCGAAAAACCCGTCCTGCGTCCACGACCAGCCGTGATGGGCATAGGCCGCACTGACGGCGGCAAGGATCACCGCCGCTGCCAGCGTGACGCTCCGGTTGAAAGGTGACAGCATCGCTCGTCTCCTCGGTTCCGGCATTAGAGGGTAGGTCAGCGCGCCGCAGCGTCAAATCACATGAGGTGTGCGCTGCCCCTCATTGCCCTGCCGGGCATTTCTCCCCGTATAGTGACGGGGAGAAAGGTGCCTTCGCCGACGGTTTCGCCAATCTCCGGCGTGGCAGAGGGCGTGCCGGCGTTGCGGCAGCCCCTTCTACCCGTCCTATACGGGGAGAAGGTGGCGGCAGCCGGATGAGGGGCGGCGCCGACTTCGCCAATTGGCGATCAGCCTCGCTGAAGGGAACTTATGCTCACGCCGCCCAATCGACCTCGACCATCCCCAGCCGCTGATAGAGCCTGACCGCAGCCGCGTTCTCGACGGTATTGGTCTTGAGATCGACATGCGCAGCACCCCTTGCCTGAAACACGGCAAACGCGTGCCGCATCAGCGCCTCGGCGATGCCGTTGCCGCGCGCCTCCGGGTGGACGGCAAGATCCTTGACGAAAGCCCGCGTCCAGCAGAGCGCCGCGCCCGCCAGCCGGCCCTTGCCGTCAATGACCAGGAAACACAAAGCTGGGTCGAATTCCGCGTCGGCCGAAATGCGTGGCCACCATTCGTCGAACGGCCCGTCGGCGCCGTCGTCGAACACCGCGGTCAACAGCGTATGCAAAGCGAGTGCATCGGCGGCTTCGAAGCCGCGCATGAAAAAACCTTCGGGCCAGCGCGGCGCCAGAAGTGTGTCGTCGAGGATCTTGCGCAGGCGGATGTCGTTTGGCGCCGGCGGGCGCGGCTCAGGCATCGGGCTGCATGCGGCGGCGCAGGCTGTCGCTGCCGAGCCCGGTTTCGCCGAGCATCCCCTTGCGCTTGGCGTCGTAATAATAGCCGCTCTGGTAGAGCCGGTCGGCGCGCTTGGGGTTGCCGCCTGAGACCAGCCAGGCGCCGCGCAGATATTTCACCGCATATTTCAGATTGGTCTCGGCGTCGAACAGGCCGCTTGCCGGCCCGTCATAGCCCATGCCGCGCGCCGTCGCGTGCTTGATCTGCATCAGCCCCCAATGGCCGTGATTGTAGGCTTTCGGGTTGAAGGTGCTCTCGCGGTTGACGACATGGCGCACCAGATCGACCGGCACCTGGTAAAGCGCGGAATATTTCTCGATCAGCCGCTCGATCTCGCTGCGGCCGCCGGCGTTGGACTGACCCTCGGCGGGGTCGGTCGCGGCCAGAGCGGCCGGGTCCTGCGGCAGCGTGTAGGAAACCGGCTGAACGCCGGGCATGGCCTCGGTCTGTTGGCTGACCGGCATGGCGACGGCCGGCGTCGCGGTAACAGGCTGGGCATTGGCGGTCATGACGGCGGGGGTAGTTGCCGCCAGCGGCGTCGGCCCGGCAACGGCGGCGGCCGGCTCGATCGGCCGCGCAGCGGTCTGGGCTACGCCGGACGGCTCCGGCAAGACCGAAACCGTGTCGGGCAGCGCGAGCGTAAAGCCGGCATCGGTATTGACCGTATTTTCGGTGAAGGCCGGCGTCGGGGTCGCCGGCGAAGTCGAGGTGCAACCGCTGAGAGCGGCCACGGCCAACACCGCCGCAAGGACGGGAAAGAGGAATTTTGCTGGCAAGCGGCGCTCGGGTCCGGTTCGTCGGGTGTTAAGAAGTCCTTACACCAGCATCTTTCCTCGGGCAATCCGCGGTAGCCGGCGGTTTCCGGGTGGCGAGCCGGGCCGCGAAATGCGATATTGTTCTGGATTTGTACTTCGAAGGATTCCGGAAAGGAGCACGCCATGGACGCCTCTCATGCCACCGCCGGCCACGCGGTCTTCGAAACCGTGCTCGGCTTCATGGGTATCGCCTGGAGCGAAGCCGGGCTGACCCGGCTCTGCCTGCCGCAGCGCAATCGCGACGCGGTCGACCGCCGGCTGCTGCGCCATGCCGCCGCCGACCAAGCAGCGAAGCCCGAGCCGCAATGGGTTGCCGAGCTGATCGCGTCGATCAAGGCCTATGCCGCCGGCGAGGATATCGATTTCTCCGGCGTGCCGGTCGATCTCAGCGGCGTCGACGAGTTCCGCCAGGCGATCTATGACGCGGCGCGAAAACTCGCCTTCGGCGAAACCACCACCTATGGCGAACTGGCCAAGCGCGCCGGCCATGCCGGGCTGGCGCGCGAAACCGGTGCCGCACTCGGCGCCAACCCGGTGCCGCTGGTCATCCCTTGCCATCGCATCCTTGCCGCCGGCGGCAAGATCGGCGGATTTTCCGCGCCCGGCGGCTCGGCCACCAAGGAAAAGATGCTGGCCATGGAAGGCGTGCGCGTCGGCCCGCCGCCGCCGGCGCAGGTGTCGTTCGGGTTTTAGTGGTGCTGATATTCAGGCGAGGCCGGCACCCGGCGCACCATTTCGTCCCACTCTAATCCGGAAGCAGGCGCCGGCGAAAACGCCGGTCGATCTCCACCCGCTTGCATTTGTAGACGGTGCAGGAATTCGTGTCGGCGCTCGGCACCGAGGCCCGCGCCCTGACCTCGCCGATGTCGCAGAATTGCTGGCTGCGCACGTAGCGGTCATAGAGCGCCAGCCCCGGCACGCGCGCCGATCTGTAGCGCAGGATGACCGCGCCCTCGCGCGCGATCGTCGCCTGCACCTTGCCGCAGCTCATGCGGGTCGGGTCGTAGCGCGAGACCGCCTGCGCCTCGGCGGCCACCAGCGTCAGGCAAGCGGCAAGCAGAACGATTTTCATGTCCCTCTCCCCAAAACCCGTGCCCGAAGCTGTCGCGATCCTCCCGCGTCAGGCGCGCAGCGACGACGCTCTCACGCGATTGGGGCGGCCGTTGGGCAGCGTTGCCGCCGCGCCATTTTCCGCCCCGTCTTGTTTTTTGCGCGAAGGCATATTATATGCGGTCCATTGATATTTCGGCCGATCGATCCGGGCCTCGCGATATTCGCGTTTGCTGACGTTCTATCTCCAAAATCTCGATACAAACCGGCTGGGTTTCGGCCCAGTCAAACTAAAGCAAACGTAAAGGACTATCGAAATGGCAACAGGTACGGTCAAGTGGTTTAATTCCACCAAGGGTTTCGGCTTCATTCAGCCTGACAGCGGCGGCGCGGACGTTTTCGTTCACATCTCCGCAGTCGAGCGTGCTGGACTGTCGACCTTGGTCGAAGGCCAGAAGATCAACTTCGAGATCGAGCAGGACCGCCGCACTGGCAAGTCGTCCGCTGGATCTCTGAGCAAGGCAGCCTGATTTTGCGAATGGCGCGCCCCCGGCGCTATCCCGGGGCGCGCGGCCAGGCCCCGCAGGTATGGCGGTCCCGCCCGCAGCCCGCCGGCGCGCAAGCACCCGACCAGCCGAAGCAGCAGATTGCTGCCGGCCCGGCCAAAACGCTCCCGATCAGGCTACCAAGCATGGGAAGGCGGGATTTTGTCCCGCCTTTTTGCTGTCTGGATTCCAGTGAACCGCTGCCTTGGGCCTATAGTCCCACTTTGTGGTGTTTTTGGCCCAATGTGGTACTATTAATTCATGAGCAAGCTTGAACAGATTGAGAAATCCGTTGCCGAACTAAGCCCCGAAGAGCTGAGAGCGTTTGCCGCATGGTTCGAGGCGCTGCAGGCCGACATGTGGGACCGGCAGATCGAAGCCGACGCCAAGGGCGGCAGGCTGGACAAGCTTGCCGAGCAGGCCTTGGCTGATCATCGCGCCGGCCGGACCCGGCCTCTGTGAATCATTTTGCTACTCCCTCGTTTTGGGAGGCCTACGCAAAACTGCCCTCGTTAATCAGAGCAAAGGCGAACAGACGTTTCGCCAAACTGAATTCTGACCCGTTCCACCCGTCGTTGCATTTCAAACAGGTCGGGCGCTACTGGTCGGCGCGGGTTGATATCAACTACCGCGCCGTGGCTGTTCGCGACCACGATGACGTGGTCTGGTTCTGGATAGGCACCCATTCCGAATATGATCGCCTGCTGAAATAGCCGCGCGACCATTCACGTCATCGGCCGAGGGCCGCAAGCCCGACCTCCGGAGCGAGCCGCGAAGCGCCGAGAAGCGTGACTAAGGCAGCCACTCCAGCGGCACGTGCCCCGGATCGGCCTCGACCCTTTTCAGCCAGGCGGCAACCGCCGGATAGGCGTCGAGCTGAAACCCGCCCGTCTCGGCCGTATGCGTATAGGCATAGAGCGCGATGTCGGCGACGCTGAGCGCATTGCCGGCGAAGAAGCTGCTCCCGGCCAGGTGCTTGTCCATGACGCCGAGCGCCTTGTTGCCGCGCTCCAGCGTCAGGGCCAGCCGCTCCGGCGTCGCATCCTTGGCTCTTTCAGGGAAGGTCAGCAGCGCCCTGCGCACGGCGATATAGGGCTCATGGCTGTATTGCTCGAAGAACAGCCACTGATAGGCCAGCGCGCGTTCGTATCTGTCCGCCGGCAGAAACCGCGTGCCTTCGGCGAGATAGAGCAGGATGGCATTGGATTCGGCCAGCCGGCGGCCGTCGTCGAGTTCGAGCAGCGGCACCATGGCGTTCGGGTTTTTCGCGACATAGTCGGGCTTGCGCGTGTCGCCGGTGTGCGAGCTGACCTCGACATTGGTGAAAGCGATGCCGAGCTTGGCCATCAACAGGCGCGGCTTGTAGCAATTGCCGCTGTCGATCATTCCATAGAGTATCATCGGTGCTCCCCCTTGCTCGCAACCACCCGTCTCAGGGCTTGATCCAGCCTCTATCGCGGCAGCGGCGGCTTCATCCAGTGATTTGTTTTGGCGTAACCATCAGCGCCGCTGATGCATTTCAGGATATATCGAGATTCAAGTCAGGCCGAGCCGAGAAGGGTGGGTTCCGAGAACCGGAGCGGAGCGTACTTTGGGTACGTGAGCACCGGAAGCGCAGGAAACCGCCGTTCGCAGGCCGGCATCACTTGAATCTCGACATATCCTAGCCGAATAGGGGGATGACGTTGTTGTCCCTGCCAAGCAGCCTGTCGATCGACAGCGGCTCCTCGTCGAACAGCGTACCGGCCAGCGCCGGCCGGGCAAGGTAAAAGCCCTGCAGCAGGTCGACGCCGCCATCCAGCGCGACGCGCAGATGCGTGGCGTTCTCGACGCCTTCGACCAGCACCTTGGCGCCACGGTCGTGCAGCGTCGAAACCAGCGGCCGGAAAAACCGCTCGGCGGCGGCATGGCGGCAGAATTCTGCGAACCAGGTGCCGTCGATCTTGACGATGTCGGGCTGCACCAGCGCTACCCTTTCTTCGGTCGAATGCCCGGTGCCGAAATCGTCGATGGCGATGCGGACGCCGTCGCGCCGCATCTCGCGCGCCAGGCTGACAAGCACCTTGTCGCCGGCCGCCTGCTCGGTGATCTCGCAGACCAGCATGCCGGGATGCAGGCCGAAATCCGCCAGATGCCTGGTCATCAGCCTGATTTCGGCCAGCGCCCGTGCGGGGTCATCGTTGATCAGCGGATTGTAATTGAAGAACAGGTCGAGCCCGTCGACGCCGATGTTGCGGAAGTTGCGCAAATGCAGCACCCGGCACATGGTTTCGACAAACAGCCGATCCGCTGCCGGCACACCTTCGAAGAAGATTTGCGGCGCCACCGGCCTGCCTGCGCGGTGCGGCTCGATCAGTCCCTCGACCGCGACGGCGGCGAGAAACCTGCCGCGCGGCGCGAAGACCGGCTGGTAGGCGCTCCTCAGCCGGAATGCGCCGTAGACGCCATATTCGATGCCGACCTCGTCGGCAAAGATCGCTTCGCCGACCTTGCGCCGCATGTCGGCCCGCCCGGTCACGATGCCACCCTGCGCCCGAAAGCCCGCATCGGCCGCCGCGAGGTCGAAACGGCCGTAGCCACTTTGTCCTTATCGGGCGACACCGCTGATGCCTGCCCGGCCTTGTCGAAGACGTGAAAGCTGGTCGGTGCAAGCTCCGGGCGTGCCAGCACGAAGCCTTGCACCATCGAGGCGCCCGACTTTTCGGCGAGATCGAGCTGCCAGCCCGTCTCGATGCCCTCGAATACCGTACGGATGCCTTGCTCTTCGAAGCTGGTCACCATAGCGGTCAGCAAGGCGAAGCCGGCACCGGATTCCATCAGCGTCATGATCCAGTCGGCGTCGAACTTGACGATGTCTGGCCTGAGTTCCTTGATGCGATTGATGTCGGATTCGTCGGCACCGTAATCGTCGACGGCAATGCGCAAACCATTGCCCCTGAGCGCCTCGACGAAATTGTAGAGCGTTTCCTGCGACGCCGATTTCTGTTCGGTGACCTCGCAGACGACGCGGCGCGGATCGATGTCGGCCTCGTGCAGCACCAGCCGCATTTCGCGCAGCGCCTTGTCGGCGATGCTGCGGTCGGTGAACACCGATGGATCGAAATTAATGAAGATGGAGGCGTCTCGCGGCAGGCAGGCGCCGGCGTTCAGAAGGTGCAGCGTCCGTGTCAGCGCCTCGATATGCAGGCGGTCGACCGCCGGACAGCTGTTGAAGAAACTCATTGGCGGCTGCGGCTCGCCTTCGCGGAACGGCCGGATCAGCCCCTCGAACGCGACGACGGAAAGCTTGCCCTTGTTGAAGGCGAAGATCGGCTGGAACGCGCTTTGCAGCGTATAGATCCCCCAGACACCGCTGGCGGTGCCGTCATCATGGCGGATGATATGGGCAAGCCCGATGCTGCGCGTCACGGTTCCTCGCTATGCGAGACTGGCGGACCGGCCACGGTCCTGCCGTTCAAGCTTTTACCGATCGTTGATGAATTTATTGTTGCCAGCATTGCGCGCTGGCTCATTCGACAATGCCTGCGCTGGGCTTGCGCTTGACCAGATGATGCGACATGAGAGGCGCCGCAGCGCCTTCGCCCGCCGGTCCTTTCTGGAGATATCTGTCATGGCCTTTCTTGCCGACGTCCTTTCCCGCGTAAAGCCTTCCGCGACCATCGCGGTGACGCAGAAGGCGCGCGAGCTGAAAAACGCCGGCCGCGACGTGATCGGGCTGGGCGCCGGCGAACCGGACTTCGACACCCCCGACAACATCAAGAACGCCGCGATCGAGGCCATCCGCCGAGGCGAGACGAAGTATCCGCCGGTATCCGGCATCGTGCCGCTGCGCGATGCGATCGCGAAAAAATTCAAGCGCGAGAACAATCTCGACTACCGGCCGGAGCAGACCATCGTCGGCACCGGCGGCAAGCAGATCCTGTTCAACGCTTTCATGGCGACGCTGAACCCCGGCGACGAGGTGATCATCCCGCGGCCCTACTGGGTGAGCTATCCCGAAATGGTGGCGATCTGCGGCGGCACCTCGGCCTTTGCCGACACCTCCATCGACAACGGCTTCAAGCTGACGGCGACCGTGCTGGAAAAGGCGATCACGCCGCGCACCAAATGGCTGTTGATGAACTCGCCGTCCAACCCCTCGGGCGCCGCCTATACCGAGGCGGAGCTCAAGGGCCTGGCCGACGTGCTGTTGAAGCACCCGCATGTCTGGGTGCTGACCGACGACATGTACGAGCACCTGACTTATGGCGACTTCGTCTTCAAGACCATCGCCGAGGTCGAGCCGAAGCTCTATGAGCGCACGCTGACGATGAACGGCGTGTCAAAGGCCTATGCCATGACCGGCTGGCGCATCGGCTACGCGGCAGGCCCGGTGCCGCTGATCAAGGCGATGGACATGATCCAGGGCCAGCAGACCTCCGGCGCCTGCACCATCGCCCAATGGGCGGCGGTCGAAGCGCTGAACGGCCCGCAGGATTTCATCCCGAAGAACAAGGCGATCTTCCAGGGCCGGCGCGATCTCGTCGTCTCGATGCTCAACCAGGCGCGCGGCATCACCTGCCCGTCGCCGGAGGGTGCGTTCTACGTCTATCCCTCCTGTGCCCAGCTGATCGGCAGGAGGACCAAGAACGGCAAGGTGATCGACAGCGACGAAACCTTCTGCTCCGAACTGCTCGAGGCCGAGGGCGTGGCGGTTGTTTTCGGCTCGGCCTTTGGCCTCGGCCCGAACTTCCGCATCTCCTACGCCACGTCGGAGGCTCTGCTCGAAGAGGCCTGCACGCGCATCCAGCGCTTTACCGCCGCGCTGGTCTGAGACGTTTCAGCCGCCATACTGCTCGTCGTTCACCTTCTCCAGCCAATCGACATGCGCATCCTCGAGCGCCTCCTGCATGGCGATGTGGGTCATCGCCGATTTGGGCGCGGCGCCGTGCCAGTGCTTTTCACCGGCCGCAAAGGAGATGACGTCGCCGGCCCTGATCTCCTGCAGCGGCCCGCCCCAGCTTTGCACGAGACCGGCACCGGATGTGACATATAGCGTCTGGCCGAGCGGATGCGTGTGCCAGTGGGTGCGGGCGCCGGGCTCGAAGCTGACCAGCGTGGCTCTGAGCCGCGCCGGCGCCTCTTTCTCGATGATCGGCGTCTGCAAAACCCGGCCAGTGAAGTATTTTTCCGGCGCAACAATCGTCGGCACGCTGCCGCAGGCAATGATCTTCATCGTCGCAAATCCTCGATTCAATCCAGTGTCTTAGACCCTACCACTTTCGTCCGATGCCGGCTGCATCTCCTGCCGGCTGCGGGCAAAACGCGGCCAGAACAGACCGGTCCGCGTGCGGTAAGCGTCGTAGGCATCGGCCAACCTTGTCCGCGAAAATTTTCGCTCTTCGTCCAAGGCCGCGATCACGTAGATCGTAACGATGCCGGCGACCGGCACCACCGCCCAGACCGACCAGGTCGCGATACCCCATCCGACCCAGAAGATGATGTAGGACGTGTAGAACGGATGCCGGACATGGAGATAAGGGCCTTCGGTCACCAGGCTGTCAGGATTGTCAGGATCGAATGCGAACCGCAGCCCCGCCTTGCGGGAGACCGAGATCGCCCACCAGAACAGCGCCGAGCTTGCCAGTTCGATGGCGAGCCCGCCGATCTTCGCCGCCAATGGCTGCCGCTCGATCCACAGCAGCGCAAGAAAGAACAGCGCCGTGCCGACCACGACGGCCGAAATGATCATCGCGCCTGGAGACATGCTCGGCGACTGGAAATGCGCGCGCATCGACCAGGCATATTGGCCGAGCGTCGCGATGCTGCTGATCGAGACGAGAAGGTCGAGTGTGGATTCCATCATCAGGCTCCGGGGGTTAGCTGTGGTGGATTCGTTCATCATACCCGGCGCAAGCCGAGAAATCATTTCTTAACCACCGTTCTAAACAACATGGTGACCTCGGCATGCGATGTTGACCTGGAGACAATCCCAAGGTCCAAACCAGATATGGCCGTTTCCCACCGCACGATCCGCACGCCGCAAGCGGATTTGCGCCTCAGCCAGTCGTCGGGACCCGGCATCCCGCTTGTCCTGATCCACGGCTCAGGCAGTTCGCGCGCCGTATTCGCCCGCCAGTTCGACAGCCCGTTGGCCGCTGCCCATCGGTTGATTGCTTTCGACCTGCCCGGCCATGGCGAATCGTCGGACGCCCGCGATCCGGCGACGGACTACACAATCGCCGGCCTTGCCCAATCGGCGGCCCAGCTCCTCGATGCCTTGGGCATCGGCCGCGCCGTCGTCTTCGGCTGGTCGCTTGGCGGGCACGTGGCAATCGAACTCGCGAGTTTTCACCGCGCCGTCGGCGGGCTGATGCTGACCGGCGCGCCGCCGGTATCGAAGGGTCCTTTCGGCATGCTGCGCGGCTTCCACGCGCATTGGGACATGCTGCTGGCGTCCAAAAAGACGTATTCCGAACGCGATGCCGAGCGCTTCGAGACGCTGTGTTTCGGCGACACCGCCGATCCGTCCTTTCGCCAAGCCATCCTGCGCACCGACGGCCGGCTGCGCGCCGCGGTGACGCGCGGCATGCTCACCGGCAAGGGTGCCGACCAGAGACAGGTGGTCGAGCAAGCCGCGTTTCCGGTCGCTATCGTCAATGGCGAGAACGATCCGTTCGTCCGGCTCGGCTATTTTGAGACGCTCGCCTACGGCTCGCTGTGGGAGCATTGCCACATCGTCTCCGGCGCCGGGCATGCGCCTTTCTGGGAGCGTGCGGACCTGTTCAATCCGTTGCTCGCGCGCTTTGCCGAGACGGTGGCGGTGCAGCGCGTGGACGCACCCCCGCTGGCGTCGCGCCTGACCGGCACCGGCTGAACCGGCCCCAACTTCAAATCCCTTCAACTTCAAATCCCTTGCCCTCCCGGCCTGCCCGTGGGACGATGCCCTTTGGGTAGGTGGCAAATTGAAAAAAGCCTCGCCCGCGACGGCCGACAGGCCGGCCGCCGCTCACAGGGAAACGCCTGAGTGGAGGTCAGCCATGGGTACTCGCGCCGGAGGACGACGCACGGGACCGAAATGCATTGCCATAGTCGGTCCCTTCGCAAGCGGTAAGACGACACTTCTCGAAGCCATACTCGCCCGTACAGGCGCCATTCCCCGCCAGAATCCCGTTTCGTCCGGAAATACCGTTTCCGATCATTCGCCCGAGGCGCGCGCTCACGGCATGAGCGTCGAGGCGACCTTCGCCACCACCGATTTCATGGGCGAGCCGTTCACCTTCGTCGATTGTCCCGGCTCGATCGAATTCTCCTTCGAAGCCGAGCCGGTGCTGGCCGCCTGCGACGTCGCCGTGGTCGTTGCCGAGGCCGACGAGAAGAAGATCCCTGCCCTGCAGCTGATCATGCGCAAGCTCGACGAGCTCGGCGTGCCGCGCATGCTGTTCCTGAACAAGGTCGACAAGGCGATAGCAGGTGTGCGCGACACGCTGAAGATGCTGCAGCCGGCAAGCTCGGTGCCATTGCTGCTGCGCCAGATCCCGCTGCGCAAGGACGGCGTCGTCATCGGCTCGATCGACCTCGCTCTGGAGCGTGCCTACATCTACCGCGAATATGCCGAGAGCGAGGTCGCCCAGATCCCGAGCGACGACAAGGCGCGCGAGCTCGAGGCGCGCTTTTCCATGCTGGAGACGCTCGCCGACCATGACGACCGCCTGATGGAGCAATTGCTGGACGAGATCGAACCGCCGAAGGACGCGATCTTCGACGACCTCGCCGCAGATCTGCGCGACGGCACGGTGACGCCGGTGCTGATCGGCACCGCCGAGAAAGGCAATGGCGTGCTGCGCCTGCTGAAGGCGATCCGCCACGACGCACCGGACATCGCGGCGACGCGCCAGCGTCTCGGCGCGCCCGATGGCAATGCCACCGTGGTCCAGGTGATGAAGACCATCCACACCGCGCATGGCGGCAAGCTGTCGGTCTCGCGCATCCTGTCCGGCCAGGTCGCCGACGCCGCCGAGCTGTTCCTTCCCAGCGGCGAGACGGCAAAGGTCTCCGGCATCTACAAGATGCTCGGCAAGGACCAGGTCAAGCTGACTTTGGCCAAGGCCGGCGACACTGTGGCGCTCGGCAAGCTGGACGCCGTCAGGACCGGCCAGACACTGAGCTCGACCAAGGGCGGCATCAAGCCGCTGGTCACGCTGGCGCCGCCGCAACCGGTCTTCGCCTTCGCGCTGCGGCCGAAAGAGCGTAAGGACGAGGTCAAGATGTCGGCGGCCATCCAGCGCCTGGCCGAGGAAGATCCCTCGCTCAACCTGCATCACAACCAGGATTCCGCCGAAACCGTGCTGTCCGGTCATGGCGAGATGCATCTGCGCGTCGTGCGCGAGCGGCTGGAAGGCAAGAACCAGATCCCGGTCGAAGGCCATGTGCCGGCCGTGCCCTATCGCGAGACGATCCGCAAAGCGACGCAGCAGCGCGGCCGCCACAAGAAACAGTCGGGCGGCCACGGCCAGTTCGGCGATGTGGTGCTGGAGATCAAACCGCTGCCGCGCGGTTCAGGCTTCCAGTTCACCGATACGATCACCGGCGGCGTCGTGCCGAAGACCTACATCCAGTCGGTCGAGACCGGCGTGCGCGATTACCTGAAATCGGGCCCGCTCGGCTTCCCGGTCGTCGATGTTGCCGTCAACCTTTCCGACGGCTCCTACCATGCGGTCGATTCCTCCGACATGGCCTTCCAGATGGCGGCGAAGCTGGCGATGAAGGAAGGCATGGCCGCGTGCTCGCCGGTGCTGCTGGAGCCGGTGATGAAGGTCGAGATCGTCACGCCGTCGGATGCGACGTCGAAGATCATCGCTCTGATCCCGCAGCGGCGCGGCCAGATCCTCGGCTACGACGCGCGGCCCGACTGGCCGGGATGGGACGTGGTCGAGGCGACCATGCCGCAGGCTGAGATCGGCGACCTCATCATCGAGCTGCGCTCGGCCACTGCGGGTGTCGCCAGCTACCGGGCCGTCTTCGACCACATGGCCGAACTCACCGGCCGGTTGGCCGACGAAGCGCTGAACGCCAACGGCAAGGCCGCCTGAGCTGCCCTTGCGGCCCAACAGGAAACGGGGGCCCGCGGGACCCCGGGCCGGGTATTTTGTGGCCGCTGCGGGGGGGGGGGCACCCGCCGGGCCCCCCGCGCAGTGCGCCGCGGGGTGGGGGGGGGGCGTGTGGGAGGGGGGTGGCGCGGCCCC